>NZ_DATBVQ010000195.1:0-35034 GCF_036515215.1 Flavobacterium sp. | reverse complement strand
ATCCATGGGTTTGTTATAGTGTTTTTCTATTGAATAGCACCATTGCGAAAGTTGGATTACCTCTTTGTCCTGAAGGGAAAATTGGTTCTGTTTTTCGATAGGTGTTTCATTGTTTATGGTAGTTTCTTCAGCAGAAGCTTCTTTAGATTGTTCGGCATAAATCATGGTAAATTCTTTTCGGCCGCAATGCCTTTTAAGGATGGGATTGAAGTTGCTGTTTTGCAGAGTGGGCTTGAATACCATCCATTCATCAGGTGTAACTGTTCCTTTCACGATGTTTTCTCCCAGGCCCCAACTGCTGTTGATTATGATCGTGTTTTGAAATCCGGTGTCCGGATCGATGGTGAAGGCAACCCCCGAGGCGGCCTTGTCGCTTCGCACCATTTGCTGAACTCCAACAGAAATGGCAATGTCCAACTTTGCAAAACCCATATCATGGCGGTATTTGATGGCGCGGTCCGTAAACAGGGACGCATAGCATCTATGGATCGCATCCTCCAACTGTTTCTCGCCACTAATATTCAAATAAGATTCCATCTGTCCGGCAAAACTGGCGGTTGGCAAATCTTCGGCTGTGGCACTGCTCCGTACTGCGACCCCCAGGTTCTCAATTCCGCTTTGTTTGCAAAGGGATTGGTAAGCGATACGAATTTCCCTTTTAATTTCTGTCGAAAGTCCAGCCGATAAAATGTATTTCCGGGTTTTTTCACCTATTTCTGTAAGGTTGGAATAATTTTTTGAATCAAGCGAAAGTAACAATTCATCTAAAACGGATTCGATATTATTTTCCTTTCGAAACAGTCGATACAGATCTGCGGTTAAGGCAAAACCATTTGGGACTCTTATACCCAAAGGGCTCAACTGATTGTACATTTCGCCCAATGAGGCATTTTTTCCGCCCACTTTTTCGATATCATTTATATTAATTTCATCGAAAAACAGAATGTGTCTTGCATTTTTCATGACTTATTTAATTTATTATTAGCTAGAACAAATGATGAATTTTAATCAAGTGATTCAAAAGGGCTGACAATATCTTTTTAATGTCCCGACATGCAGACAATAGAAGCTTTTATAAGAATAGATGTTTGAAAAAGAGGGTAGTAGGAGTTCCTGCTTGACGAAACAGTTACTGTAAATTTAGTCAATTTATTGTTTTTTTGGAAGTAAAAAGATCTATTTATTTTAGCGCTTTAAAGATGTAGGTAATTGGTTAATAGTGTGTTATTTTAGTTTGTGATCTGTGTTTTTTAATTTCGAAGAGAGGAAAGCACATTTTTGAACCAGTAATTTATTTACATTTCGATGATAATAATATCCATGCTCGCGCCTAGGTCATTTAGGTCTTTTGTTATGCTTTTCACAAACCCGCTTGGTCCGCATACATAAAAGTGCTGTCCAAAGTCGGATATGTGGTCAATGAGGTATGCCCGATCGATTCTCCTTCCCCTAAACCCCAATACATTTTCACGGGTGAACAGTTTGATGAAATTGTCTTTAAGCATCTCCTGTAATTCGCCCTCCATGATGACGTCTTCGGATGTTTTGTTGCTGTAAATAAGGCTGTTGCCTTCAATTTGGTTTTTATTGTACAAGTCTCTAAAAATTGAGATAAATGGAGTAATTCCCGCGCCACCGGCAATAAAAACACCCGGACCTTTATATTGAATCGCTCCAAAAACGTCATGCAGAATCAGCTCGGCACCCGCGTTTGTCCGGCCCAACATATTGGTAACGCCTTCGTGATCCCGGTAAATCTTGATCATAAATTCGAGATAATCCTTTTCTCTCAGGCAGGTAAAGGTGAATGGACGTAACTGATTCTTCCATAATGGCAGGTTTATGGAGACTTCCGTGGCCTGACCCGGTATAAAATCAAAGCCGGCGGGTTTTTCGACCGTAAAGCATTTTACATCGTGGGTGATATAAATCGCTTTTATCACTTTAACAATATGACTTTCCATGGGGATTAGTTTTAGATGTTTGTAAGCTAATCTGTAGTTTTATGACTTCGTTTAGGCTCAAGGTTAAATTGGATTAAAATGGATAATAAATTTAACGAAATAAAACCGGAAAGCAACTATGTTAGTTCTTAAATTATTGATTTTAAACACTTTGTAGTCGAATGGTTTTTTGTAATTAACGAAGTAAGTTTGGCGATGTCTTCCCGCAATTTATAGCAAAATTGATATGGAAGTTTCTTATCTATCCAGCGCAATCCATAATAATTTCGTTCCGCTACGATATTAAAAATGAAAAGACTCTTATAATTCAAAAATAATTTTATTTTTGTAGCTAAACCTTGATTTGAAAGCAATTCATCATACCTTAGAAGGAGCATAAATCGATCATTTTTCAGTATTTATATTGAATTTAAATGATTTAATTTCAGCTTTTAAAGAGCCAAAGCCCAATAAATGAAAATACCTCCATTACCAGCAAATGAATTAGATCGTCTAAAAGCACTTGAAAGTTATTCAATAATGGATTCCTTGCCGGAAAAAGAATTTGATGCGCTTACACAGTTGGCCTCCTATATCTGTGGCACTCCGATAGCTTTGGTGAGTTTATTGGATGAAGACAGGCAGTGGTTTAAATCATCGGTTGGTCTAGACGTCAGCGAAACGCCTAGGGATATTTCTTTTTGCCAGTATGCCATTATGGGAGATGAGGTATATGAAGTTGATAACGCATTGGAAAATGAATTATTTGCAAATAATCCTTTAGTGACCGGCGATCCCAATATACGATACTATGCGGGAGCACCACTTAGGGATTCAAATGGCATTAATTTAGGTTCGCTCTGCGTGATAGATACAAAACCCAATAAGCTGTCGGAAGAACAAAAAAAAGCGTTAACGATACTTGCGGACCAGGTTATGGTTTTGCTCTGTTTGCGAGAAAAAAATGATGAGTTTCAAGAAATCCAAAAAGAGTTTCAGAATTTCATCGAACTTTCCAAAGACATGGTTTGTATAGCCAATGTGGACTGCAAATTTATAAAAGTTAACCCTGCCTTTACTAAAGTTCTGGGTTACTCCAAAGAAGATCTGGAAGGGGAACCGTTCACGGATTTTATTCATCCCGAAGATTTAGAAAAAACATATAAAGAGGTTGAAAAACTCTCTCATGGAAATAAAACGATCAGTTTCGAAAATAGATATCGAACAAAAAAAGGGCAATATTTAGTGCTGAGTTGGAATGCGTCGCCAGATCCTGAGACTGGAAATTTGTACTGTATTGCAAGGGACATGACAATAGAAAAGCAGCGTGAGAAAGAAATTCTGGACATTACATCAGATTTGACAGCCATTCTGAACGCTTCCGAATTTTCAATGATAGCGACTGAGCTGGATGGAACTATTAAAGAATTTAATAGGGGTGCCGAACTATTGCTGGGCTATAAGGCAGAAGAAGTCATAGGAAAAGCTTCTCCAGCAATTTTTCATGTTTTGGATGAAGTTATGAAACGTTCTGAAGATTTAACAATTGAACTTGGTGAAAAAGTGGAGCTGGGATTTGCAACATTTGTTGCAAAAGCGTGTAAGTCGGGGGTAGCCGATTCTCATGAATGGACCTATGTCAGAAAGGACGGCAGCAGCTTTCCGGTACAATTATCGGTTACTGCCATAAAGAGTGTTTTAGGAGAAGTAACCGGGTATTTGGGAATTGCCAAGGACATCACCAAAGAAAAGGAAGCCGAGGTAAATTTACTAAACAGCAATAATTTATTAGATGAATCGCAAAGTATTGCAAAAACGGGGAGCTGGAAATTTGATCTGATCACCAAGGATTTAATTTGGTCAAAAGGGAATTATAAGATTTTCGAATTTGAAGAATTGCCTGCAAATAGGCTTTACGCTGCCTATCGGAAATTACTTCGTCCGGAAACCTTGGCGCGCCTGGATAAAGCGATAGAAAAAAGTGTTAGCACGGGACAGAATTTTGAGTTTCTCACCGACATCACATTTTCTGACAATAGGGTAAAGTACATTTTAACCTTAGGTCAGCTTATTAAAAATGAATTTGGAGAAATAGTGGCTGCACAGGGAAGTACTCAGGACATTACTGAGAAAACACTTGCGGAGCAAAATTTAATAAACAGCAATACCTTACTGGACGAATCACAACGAATCGCTAAAATAGGAAGCTGGAAATTTAATACCATCACAAAGGATCTGATGTTGTCTAAGGGTCATTCTACTATCTTCGAACTAGATGGCGTTCCTGCAGACCAATTGTATAATGCCTATCGCGCTAGAATACATGATGATGATTTGGCAAAACTGGATGAATTTGATAAAAATGTCATAAAGACAGGGGAGGATTATAAAACCAATTATAGAATTTTATTTCCTGACAATAGAATAAAATACATACAGGAAATAGGGCAACCTTTTAAAAATGAAAAAGGAGAGATTATTGGACTTCAAGGTTCTATTCTGGATGTTACTCAAAAAACTCTTGCAGAGCAAAAGATTGCCGAAAAAGCAAAAGAAATAAATGATGTAAGATCGGCACTAGACGAGTCAGCGATTGTGACAATTGCAGATCGTAAGGGAATAATTACTTTTGTAAATGATAAGTTTTGTTCGGTATCCCAATATGACAGAGACGAATTAATTGGGCATTATCACTATGTTGGCAATCCCGAATATCAGTTAAACAAATTTGTGAAAAATATCTGGACAACCATTGCGAGTGGGAAAGTTTGGAAGGGCGATATTAAAAACAGAGCAAAAGATGGTTCATATTATTGGGTGGATTCCACAATTGTTCCGTTTTTGGATGATAAAGGGAAACCCTACCAATATATAGCCATAAGCTCTGACATTACAGAACAAAAATTGGCCAAAGAAAATTTAAATAGCGCATTGGTAGACCTTGAAAAAAAGAATAAGGAATTGGATCAGTTTGCTTACATTGTATCACATGACCTCAAGGCGCCGCTCAGGGCCATAAACAACCTGTCAGAATGGATTGTAGAAGATATGCCAGACATGCCGGAAATGGTAAGCGATAATTTTGGCCTTTTGAGGGGACGTGTGCAAAGGATGGAAAATTTGATCAACGGGGTTTTGGATTATTCCCGTATCGGTAGGACAAAAATTGAAAAAGAACCGGTTGATACCAAGCAAATGTTGGATCAGATAGCTGAAACATTACTGCCAAACAAAGATTTTGAAATTTCCATAGCTGAAAATTTTCCTGTCATTACCGCAGCGAATATTTTATTGTATCAAGTTTTTAGTAACCTAATTAGCAATGCAGTAAAGTATAATGACAAACCTTTTGGAAAAGTAGAATGTTTTTATGAGTCCATTACCGGTTTTCACCAATTTACGGTATCAGATAATGGTCCAGGAATTGCTGAGGAATACCATAAAAAAGTATTTAAAGTCTTTCAGACCATTGAAGCTCGAGATAAAAAGGAAAGCACGGGTATAGGATTGTCGATTGTCCAGAAGATAATTGAAGAAAAAGGAGGAAATATCAGAATCGAATCAGAAGAGAATAAAGGGGCAAGTTTTATTTTTACGCTTCCAAAATAAATGGATATGAAGGAGTCAGAAAATAATTGTCGGGAAGAGTTAATTGCTCTTAAAAAGGAATATGAAGAGTTTGTCTATATTGTCTCCCATGATATAAAAACGCCAATGAGAGCCATTATTAACATTGCAACTTGGATTGAAGATGATTTAGGCAGTAATGCAAATCAGGATATTTTAGATAATTTCAGCTTGCTGAAAAACAGAGTGGTACGTCTTGAAAACATGATGAATGCTTTGCTTGAAGTTTCAAGAGTCGATAAGACCAAAATGGAATTGTATGAAGTCAATATTCCTAAATTGGTGAATGACTGTATAAAGATGTTAGACAATAAGTCAAACGTTGAATTTCACATTACCTATCATCTAAAAGATGAAAATTGCATTACCTTGGGGAAAAAACTGGAAAAGGTGTTATTTAGTTTATTGGATAATGCCATTCGATTTCATGATAAAGAAAAGAAGAATGTGATCATTGAGATAACCGAAAATGACGCCGACTATGAAATTTCAATTTCAGATGATGGTCCTGGGATACCGGAAGAAGTGAGGGATAAAATTTTTTCCATATTCTACACCGTAAATTCAAAAGATGTGGTAGATACTACTGGTGCAGGATTAACTATTTCTAACAAAATTATAAAAATGGTTGGAGGGAAATTGCATTATGCTCCAACCGTAAGTAACGGTTCCCTTTTTAAATTTAATTGGCCTAAAACAATAAGTATATAAAAATTAAAAGTTATGACACATAGATTAGTAAATATTTTGTTGGTTGAAGACGATGAGATTGACGTAATGAATGTTAAGAGAGCATTTTCAAAAAACAACATTAAAAACCCACTGTTTGTCGCAGGTAATGGTGTCGAAGCGCTGGAGATGTTAAAGTCTGTAATTATTCCGTTGCCAAGAATCATCATTTTGGATATTAATATGCCAAAGATGAATGGAATCGAATTTCTTAAAGTATTGAGGGAAGATGAAAAACTGAAGAACATATCCGTATTTGTGATGACGACTTCAAATGAAGATAGCGACAAAATAGATGCTTATAATCTAAACGTGGCTGGATATATCCTAAAACCATTGTCCTTTGAAAAATTCATTTCATCTGTGGCAACGCTTAAGAACTTTTGGCAGTTGTGTGAAATGTAATAATTAATAGGAATTAATGTATGATATGCTCAAACATTTTATTGGTAGATAATAATAAAATTGATGTTGTTAGCACCAAAAATGCTTTTTCAACACTTGGTATAGCAACTACTTTACATTTTGCAGAAAGCGAAAATGAAGCATGGTCATTGCTTCAGGGAGATCATAAAATATCTCCAACCCCTAAAAATATTTTGATTGATATCAATGAGAACGGGCTGAGCGGTTTGAATTTATTATATAACATAAGGAGACATCCCGATTTAAAATCAATTTTGGTATTTGTAATCACAAAAGCAAATGATGACGAGAATAAAGTTGCCGCTTTAAATTTAAATATCGCTGGGTACATACGGAAACCTATTGAAAGCGAAAATAACATCGATTTTTTTTCAATACTGAATGACTATTGGAACATCATTGAATATTCAAGTGAAAAAAAATAAAACCCCATGGCCACAGCTTTAAAAATATTGATAATCGATGATGATAAAGTTGATTTGATCACCATAAATAGATCAATTTCCCAATCAGGTATAATAGCCCAGGTTGAAAACGCTTATTCAGCCAAAGAGGCAATTGAAAAATTAAAATCATTTAATTATGACTTAATTTTTCTTGATTATCTAATGCCAGACAGTGACGGGATTTCTTTTTTAAAAAAACTAAGTGATCTAGGAATTGAAACGCCGGTAATTTTTGTCACTTCTCAAGGTGACGAAAAAATCGCCAGTCAGGCTATTTTAGGTGGAGCCTCAGATTATATTCCAAAAACATTATTGACTCCTGACGGCATTTCGCAAAGTATCAGAAATGTGCTTAAAATTCATGAGAGTGTCTTACTGCGGAAAAAAACAGAACGGGCTTTAAATATAAATGCGAATAGGCTTTTTGAAGCCCAGAAACTGGCTAAGATTGGAAGTTGGGAGATAAATTTAAATGATGGCGATGTCTTTTTCTCGGAACAATTCTACAGTATTTTTGAAATCGAAGAAAATTGCATCCCTTCCTTAGCACTACTAAAATCTCGTTTTATTAATTCGGATGATGTCGAACTATTTGAAAGTAATCTCAATTACGTTAAAAAGAATAATTCGGAGACCCAGTTTAGTCACAGTTTATCATCTAAAGACGGAACGGTAAAATACATCAATGAATACATAAAATGTTTGAACGACGAGTACAATCAACCGTTCAAGATTTTGGGAACCATTCAAGACATAAGCGATCAAAAACGCATAGAAAAAGAGTTGATACTTGCCAAAAATTTAGCGGAGCAATCGGTTAGGGTAAAGGAACAGTTTCTTACTAACATGAGTCATGAGATCCGCACTCCTATGAACGGGATAATTGGATTTGCGAGGATACTCGAAGGTACAAATTTAGACAGCGATCAGGAGCAAAGCGTCAAAGCGATAAAAAGAGCCGGGAAAAACCTGATGGTCATTATCAATGACATTCTTGATTTTTCAAAGATAGAGGCAGACAAAATGGTGTTTGAAGAGGTCGAGTTTTCTTTATCCAAAACCATAAAAACAGTAATTGAGTTACTTTCTACAATAGCGGTGGAGAAGAAGGTGAAATTGTTGTTCGAAATTGATCCGGAAATAAATGATTTTTTGGTTGGGGACCCAACACGACTATCGCAAATTTTAATAAATTTAGTGGGGAATGCCCTGAAATTTACAGAAAAGGGGTATGTCGAATTGAGCGTTTCCCAAAAGGAGGAATCCGTTTCCGATACATTAATCAACTTTACGGTTATCGACACCGGCATCGGTATTCCTGAGAATAAGATCGATTCCATATTCGAAAGTTTTAATCAGGCATCAAACGAAACAACAAGAAAATTTGGAGGAACCGGTTTAGGACTAACCATTACACGCAAACTTATTGAATTACTGGGCGGCACGATAACCTTGAAAAGTGAAGTGGCAAAGGGAAGTGAATTTTCATTTTCGATACATTATAAAAAGGCGAAAAAGGTGATTATTGACGCCATTCCGGCAAAAAAGCAATTGTCTTCCGATTTCTTAAAAGACATTAATATTCTTTTGGTCGAAGACAATGAATTGAATCAACTTTTGGCCATAAAAATATTTGAACGATGGGATAAAGAAATTACCGTCGCCGATAATGGAAAAGCTGCTATAGAGAAGATCGAAAACAACGATTACGATGTCATTTTGATGGATATTCAAATGCCGGAAATGGACGGGAATGAGCTTACCAAATACATAAGGAGACATATGGGCTCGAAAGCCAATATACCAATAATTGCGTTGACGGCACATGCCACGTCAACGGAAGAAATACGATGTTTAGAGAACGGCATGAACGATTATATTTCCAAACCATTTCATTTCAGCGTATTGCTTGAAAAATTACACAAGAATTTAATGAACACAGACAAAAATGGAGCTGTTATTGCCCAAGAAAAAAGCATCAGCGAAAACTTAATTAATTTCAGCTATTTAAACGAATTCGCCGACGGAGATTCTGTTTTTATACAGAAAATGGTATCCTTATTTTTTACCAATGCTCCCGTAGCTTTGAAGCTAATTTTGCAGTCTAACGAAACAGATAATATACCGGTTCTAAAAGCGGAACTACATAAGTTAAAATCATCAATTAGTTTATTAGGCATATCAAAAGCGTCAAAATGCATTGAAAATATCGAAAATGAGATCGAAATCAATCCTTTAGGACAAAAAAGAAAAGCTGAAGTGAAATTATTTAACGATATTTGCGAACAGTCTATCAGCGAATTGGAAATGACCCACGGTTTTTCCAAAATACAATAGTGTAAAACCAGAACATAAATTTTTACGTAAGTAATTAAAAACAGTAATGATTATGATAGAAACTATTTATTATTAGCGTTTAGTTTTTTACAAAAAACTAGCGAATAACAATTTTGAGAAGTGTTTTTTGCCCTGAAAATGCTCCACTCATTGATTTCAAATAATTATTTCCCCAAATAATAATTAACCTACAAGAGATGAAAATTTTAATAGCCGAAGATGAAGAGATGATGCTTAAAACAATGGAGTTTAAGCTGAACAAGGAAGGGTTTCAAGTTGTTGCGTGTTCCAATGGTGAAGATGCCATGGGAAAAATTGTATCTGAAAACCCGGATATTATAGTAACGGATATAAATATGCCCTTTGTGAGCGGGATTGACATTGTCAAGAAGGTCAAGGTCGAATTGAAACTCAATATACCAATAATCGTTTTGTCGGCCGTTGGTTTAGAAAAAACGGTTTTAGAGGCTTTTGACCTGGGTGCCGATGATTTTATCACCAAGCCATTTAGCCCCAACGAATTAATTGTAAGAGTTAAAAGGCTTTTGCTGTCGGTATAAAAGCGGAGCTTAATAATTAAAAAACTGATACCGTTATAATGGTATAAAAGCAAAACCACCTCATGGTCTTAATTGACTATGTAGTGGTTTTTTTTATGGTTTGCGGCTCTGCCAAATAAGCACTTGGAGTCAATGTTTTGTCCCGCGAAAATGGGCGCACGAGCTCCTTAGTGGAGCAATTTCACATTTCTATTGGACATCGGTTAAAAAGATTTACATTTGCAATTCTTGAAATTAGGAGTATTTCGCTTATTTCCTCAAGTCGCAACACTCTAGATAAGTGGAGTGCCTCCATTTTTTTTATTTGCTTATAGAGCTTTCGGAATTGTTTTATTTCCGACACCATATATTTTACAAATTTTTATAAAAAAGAATGAAACAGTATTTTAATTTATTTGACTTTACTCAAAAAGTGAATTACAGGACAGAAGTTTTGGCCGGTTTGACCGTAGCGATGACTATGATTCCGGAATCACTTTCCTTTGCCATATTAGCCGGATTTCCACCGTTAATGGGTTTGTATGCCGCATTTATTATGGGGTTGGTTACCGCGATATTTGGAGGGAGGCCTGGAATGGTATCCGGAGGGGCGGGGGCAACGGTTATCGTACTGATAGCTTTAATGAAATCGAATGGATTGGAATATGTGTTCGCGGCCGTGGCTTTAGCCGGAGTACTGCAAATTTTGGTTGGCTTATTTAAGCTGGGGAAATTTATCCGATTGGTGCCGCAACCGGTAATGTATGGTTTTGTTAATGGATTGGCTATAATTATTTTTATGTCTCAACTGGAACAATTTAAGACAATAGTCAACGGTCAGTTAGTGTGGCTATCGGGTAATCCGTTGTTTATAATGTTAGGCTTGGTACTGTTAACAATTGCAATTGTTTTGTTTTTCCCAAAAATAACAAAGGCCTTTCCTGCTTCTTTAGTGGCTATTATAGTGGTCTTTGGATTGGTTTTAGGTTTGGGTATCCAAACCAAAACAGTGGCGGATATCGCCTCAATAAGTGGTGGTTTTCCCCCTTTCCATATTCCGAATATTGAATTAAGTTTTGCGACCTTAAAATTGATTTTCCCGTATGCTCTAATTATGGCGTCTGTTGGTTTAACAGAAGGATTATTGACTTTAAACCTTGTTGATGAAATAACAGGGACAAAGGGCAAGGGAAACAGGGAATGTATTGCCCAAGGTAGCGCCAATGTACTCAACGGTTTTTTCTTCGGGATGGGCGGCTGTCCTATGATAGCGCAAACTCTGGTAAACCTTTCTGCGGGCTCTCGAGCACGTTTGTCCGGAATAATTGCAGCATTGACTATTCTTGTGATTATTTTATTTGGTGCACCAATAATAGAACAATTGCCTATTGCCGCCCTAGTGGGAGTGATGGTAATGGTCGCAATTGGCACTTTTGAATGGATTAGTTTTAGGATTATCAACAAAATGCCAAAACAGGATATATTTGTTGGAATCCTCGTGGCAGTGATCACCATTTTGTTGCACAATTTAGCTTTGGCTGTTTTGATTGGAGTTATAATTTCCGCTTTAGTTTTTGCTTGGGAAAGCGCCAAACGTATTCGCGCCAAAAAATATGTCGATGAAAAAGGGGTGAAACATTATGAGATATACGGGCCCTTATTTTTTGGGTCTACCACCGCATTTGCCGAAAAATTTGACATCGCAAACGATCCAGACGAAGTAATCGTAGATTTCAGGGAGAGCAAAATTGCCGATATGAGCGCCATCGATGCCCTCAACAAGTTGACCGAACGCTATGCTAGGGTGGGCAAAAAGATTCATTTGCGCCATTTAAGCGCTGACTGTAGGCAGCTGCTCCACAATGCCGACGACGTTATAGACATAAACATAATCGAAGACCCTACTTATAAAGTGGCAGTAGATTAAATAAAAAAGGACTTGAAAAATTTCAAGTCCTTTTTTATATACTTCTAGGATGTGTGAATGTTTAAGAAGAGCTAAGTCCTTTTACTATTAGGTAGTTGTTTGGCTGTAGCAAACTTTTTCCGGACAATATTTTTTCATTGGATTTTACTTTAATTTCCAGAGGATTATTGCCGTAATTAAAATAACATGTAATGTGCTCTCCTTTATATGTCCTGACAAAAGAAATGCAATCATTCGAAAAGGACAATTGTGAGTAATTCCCATATTGGAGAACCGGTTCCGAATTGCGCAAGGCGATGAGTTTTTTATATTCTTTCAGCAGAGAATTATTTTGTGTCTCTAACATCTCCACATTTAGTTTCTTGTAGTTTGGATTCACTTTTATCCATGAAGATGAATCCGAAAATCCTGCTAAATGTTCAGTATTCCATTGCATCGGGCTTCTGGATTTGTCCCGATTGTGCCGGTTTCCGATTTTAAGCGCTTCCTCCTGCGACTTGCCATCTTTTAGCGCCAAATCGTAGTTAATTCGTCCTTGAATGTCCATCATTTCGGCAACAGAATTGGCTTCAATATTTTCCATACCAATTTCTTCCCCATAATAAATAAAAGGAATCCCTTTTGCCGTGAGCATCAACGCTGCCAAAGCTTCCGCTCTTTCTGGATTGTCTTTCGCCAAACGGTCAACAAGGCGAGGCATATCATGACTTCCGAAAAATAGGGTGGGGTAACTTTGCATGTTTTTTTCCATGCTTTGCAACTCGTCGTATATTCTTTGTGCCGAAAATTCTTTGATGCTTCCAAAGTTGAAATTAAATACGACATCCAATAAATCGGGGGATTGGTATTGTTTCAAAACTTCTATTTTATCGCTTCCAATCTCTCCCACAATAAAACGATTGTCGTACTCGTTAACAACTGATTTTATTGATTTCATAGCTGTCTTAACTCCTTTTTGATTGATATCGTTAAGATGCTCCTGTACTCCGTCTTTCATTGGGTTGTCTTTCGTGATTCCGTCCGTGGTCAGGAAATTGATTACGTCCATTCGAAAGCCATCGACACCTAAATCCAGCCAAAAGCGCAGAACGTTTTGAATTTCTGTTACGACTTTTGGGTTTCCCCAATTGAGATCGGCCATCCTTTTATCAAATTGATGGTAGTAATATTGGTTTGTCGTTTTGTCCAATTCCCAAGCGGAACCTCCAAAAAAAGATTCCCAATTGTTGGGTTGGTCTTTCCAGATATAGTAATCCCGATACGGATTGTCTTTTGATTTTTTGGACTCCTGAAACCATTTTGAATCGGTGGAAGTGTGGTTGACCACCAAATCCATGATTATTTTTATGTCCTTTTTATGGGCTTCCTTTAGGAATGTTTTAAAGTCTTCAAGCGACCCATAAGCGGAATCTACCCTATAATAATTGGAAACATCATAACCATTGTCCACTTTGGGGGATTCCAGAAAAGGAGTCAACCAGATCCCTTTTACGCCGAGACTTTGGACATAATCTAACTTTGAGATTAGTCCTTTAAAATCGCTAAAACCGTCTCCATTTGAGTCTTTGTAGCTGGGCATATAGATTTCGTAGAACACCGTTTCTTTCCACCACACTTTATCTGTGGTGTTCTTTTTTTCTTCATTGCATGAAAACAGCAGAAAAACAAGTAAAAGTAGCACCGTTGGTTTCATAGTTTCAATTTTCGTTCATAACTTTTATAATGGCGTGAATTACTATCTGCTGCACTGGGGATTAAATTTTGGATGACTTTATCTTCCAAAATCGTCTTGCAGGCGTACGATATCGTCCTCGTCGGAAGGGTTTGAGGGATCGGTATGTTGCCAAATTTCAGCTACAATTCCCCATGAATCCAAACCTATTAAGCGGTGGCGCTCCCCCTTATCCATTTGGATAAAAGTTCCCGCAGAAAGGATTTGAGTTTCGCCTTCTTCATCCGTTGTGCTGGTTTTTACCCCAACAGGTCCAACGAGTACTTTCCATATTTCCGCCCTGCGAAAATGATATTGCCAAGACAATCTTTTATTTGGGGCAACCACCAAAATTTTAGGACTCAGTTTGTTGGTGATTTGGATCTGGGACATCCCAAGATGCGGAAAAAATTTTGCTGCAAAGGCATTGGCCTGGCTTTCGTCAATCACAAAAAAACCTCCCCATGGGCGGGTTTCATCCTGTTTGATGATGGTAAAATTTTCTTTTTTTAACGCTGCAGCCACATGTTCAAAAACAGCGGCTTTATCTAAATTTGTGGATAAGTCTAGATTCATTTTTATTATTTTAGAGGGTTGAAATTTGTCATTAATAGTTGAGAAATGGGAGGGATTAACAAAATTTATCTATTCGCGTTGATAGTCAGGATCCATCTCCGGGGTTCTTAGTCCTGCGACCTCGTCGGCCATAAGGATGAAAACATTCCAACATAAGCCCCTTGTTGACGGCCACCAGGAATCGGTTGTAGTCCATTTGGTAGGAATAAATTCTTTGCTGTAAGGCCAATTTGGATTGAGATTGATTTCTGCCCAAGCCCTGTTTTCCATATACGATTTCGCTTTTTTCCAGCCATGTCTTTGGCCCACCGTATAAGCACAATATTCTGCACGCATCCAGCTTCCGCCGTTATAGTACATACCGTCTCTAGCTCCATCTGCATAGTTGGATTCCCCAAATTCCCCAAAAGGCTGATAATCGGCTGTAAGATAAGAATATCCTTTTGCATCATTTGTCAATCGGAAACAGATAGGGGCAGTGGTACCGAATTCAGGATGCGGGGAATTGGGTACTTTATTCAGCATCGGAACTTTGTCCAATTGATTGGTGACCATCTCATCCGTTAATATAGGCCTGTCGAATAGCCATAAAGAGAAAAATTCTGGTTCTAAATCCGTTAGTGACATGATATCCGGATAGTTTCTGTCGAATAAAATATGTTTTCTTTCCACATCATAGAAATTGCGGTATTCTTGTTCCGCTTTTTCAACGTAAGCATCAGATATGTCATATCCCAATTCTTTAATTGTTCTCAAAGCGATTGCAAGCATTCCTTGATTGACTGCGAGACGATTTGTTTTAGGCTGGTAGTCAATGATGTCTATCTGGCTTAAAGTAAACCGGGATTTGCAAATCCCATCTCTATCCTCGTCAAATTGTTTCAAAACATAGTCGACTGCCTTGTCAATTTTTTCCTTTGGCAGGCTAACCCCAAAACGTCTTTTGTTCATCATGGCCCAAATAAGCCATTGGATGGTCGCCTCGTTATCTTTTACCTCTATGGATCCCATATATGGTGTGATGATCGTGCCAATTCCTCCTTCAGTAGTTTGGGTATTTCCCCATTTCTCCCAAATGCTAAGGTTTAATTCTTTGTTATAGCTTGAAACGGTAGAAAAGAAAGAATCTCGATTGTACATATCGGGGGCATAGTTCATATTAGGAACGTTAAAAGGCGTAAAATCATTTACTGATGTAATCCAAGTCAACATATTGAAATTCGCATACATCATTTTCTCAATCTGAGAACCTTCAAATCCTTTGCCTTCAGCTAGACGCGTTTGCGATGAAACTACAAAATCATGATGGTTTTTCCATGACTCAACAAACATATATGTGGTTTTTATAGCATTTTCACCCATATTGAGTCTGTTGTAGGGCTGTTTCCGCGGTTCGTGTTCTACAATTTGTAGATCTTTTATTTGAAGGTTACAATGGTCGCCAGATTGCGCACCGATGAACATGGATACACTGTCTTTTTCTATGTAGGGAAGTAAAACACTGCCTTTAAACAGCGTCCATTCATTTTCTTTGGTAGGGAATCGATCGATATATTTGATTCCATCCTCTAATTCAACGGTCTTTTTTCCGTTTTTGACCCTATACAGTTTGAGCGCAAGCGGTGCAGTTCCTTTGGACATAAAAGAAATGGTATATACCTTTTGGTCCTTTAGCGGGCTGATGAATTCAATGCCGGATTGCTCGGACGAATTATAATTAAGTGTAATTATTTCGTCTTTTTTTTCAATGTTGACCGCTCCAACTTCTTGAAAAGCATCATTGATTTTTAAATTCAACTCCTTTCCCGCATCCAAATTATACATTTCGCCAAAGGTTTGTTTGATGTAATTTTGACCTTTTGCTCTTTCAGAAACAGTTGCCACTGAAACTAATGCCGGGTCTGGAAGAATTCTCATTCCTACAAAACCACCTCCGTGTCCGTTGAAACGGCGTCGCGTTGTTCTCGTATATTGGTTTTTATAGCCTGCATCCATTAGGAATCCAACGACTAGATTGTCAGGGGTTACAAATCCGGCGGAAGGGAACATTTCGTGAACTAGTCCACCAGGGAAATCATCATGTTCAAAAGTCAGGTATTTTGATGGAGTAACTGCCGGTATAGCCGTTTCTTCTAGTGAATAATATAAGGAAGGCATTCCGGATTGAAATAAATCGATACTTTTTTTAACTACATTTTTATTTACTATTTCGTAGGTGACGTTAATGGTCAGATTTAAATCCAATTCGGAGACGTAAGTATCTCTGGACATAGTTAGCTTCTTTGCGCCTCCGCTCCATTTTTCTCCTCTCCAAGCTGGAATTGAAATGTTTTCACTCAAATCTAAATTAGCCATATGTAGTGAAAATTCCTCTGTGTTTTGAAGCAGGATTTGCTTGCCGTTATAAATGTTCACATTGTATCCTCTCTCCGCATCTCCAGCTACTTTTAGCTGCAGGTTCTGACTAGAAGCTATTGCTGCGATTATGCAGAATAGTATTGTCAATAACTGGGTTCCAAATTTTTTATTTCGGTCATTCATATTAGTTGGTTGTTTTTGCCTTTACGTTATTATAGGGTGCTCGACATTTGGTTACTATAGAAAATGGACGAGTAACTTGCTGCAGTCATCGTCCATTTGTGATAGTAATTAAAGAAACGGATTGCCGCTTTCAGGAATTTTATTTTTGCTTTGAATTCTTTACAAATAGGAAACCACAATATTATTAGCGTAATATTTACCATTCTTTAAAACGATTCGGGAACCGGAAGGGATTTCAACAATTAGCCTTGAAGAAAGCCCAGGTATGTTGATTTCGCCCGCTGTGGAAACGTTTTTCAAAAGTACTTTATGTGTTATGGCATCATATAAATCTACGTTTGTCGTAGTTTTAGTCTGGTACGCCACCGTTTTTTCTTGATCAAAAGGATTGTACATTAAAAAAGTAGGGTAGGCTTCCTTACGGTAAAAATCAGTTGCTAGACAATTTAGCTTTAGAATTTCGGGAACGTTTGTTTTTTCAATAATGGCACCCGCTATACCTACGTGTCCACTGCCGTATACGCTAAATTGGGAAACATCGGGGTTGCCTTCTATCCAGTTCGGACCGTCGCCAATGGCTACGGGAGCTTCTATGTTTTCATATTTTTTAAGGTGTGATTTTTTGATCAAGCCTTCATAAGCAATCACTCCTTTGGTATATTCTTTTTGTTCCGGTATCGTTTGGTGCTCGTCGGCTATTTCATAAGGATAAAAGAATTTAATGGCATTACTGGCATTAAGCATCCATTTCCCAACGACATTTGCATACCTTGGATCATAACGAACCATAGGTACCAGTGGCCACATAGAATCATAGGTATTCATCAAAAAGGCAAAACCTCCGTGATCTACCGTGCTTCCCATTAGGCCTGAAACGTCATAGCCATTCCAGTTATCGAGTAACATTCCCCATCCAGCCCTACATTCGGGCGTGCCATTGAAAGTCCAATCCAGGACTTTCGAGTAATCGTAATTTCTGCCTTCTTCGGCATTTAAACGGGCAGCCACATAGGCGCCAAAAGGCATCAATATTTCGTAATAGCGATTGTCTTTTTGGTTTAATAAAGCTTGCAAAGAAGATTCGGCGCCCTTTAAATATTTAGGTTCTTTAAATTTTTGATACGCTGAATACAGTACATAGGCATGGCCCGCAGCAACGTCTTCTTGTTTGCAAATCCAACTGTCTTTGGGTTCCAATGTTGAGTAATCAAAAAAGGAATGGTGGTAATCCCCGGCCATAGTTGAATCGGCTTTGTAGAATTTATCAGCAACAGAACGCTGAATGTCCGAATAGTCTTTTTCATTTGGATAAAAATCGGCTACGGCATAGAACATCAAATTGGGATATACGTCATACCACCAGTCTCTGGCGTAACCGCCTCCAAGAAGTGCCACTTCGGGAGAAGTGTTGTTCATGATAATATTCCATTTGGTATCGCTGTTGTAGTAATTTTTCAACATGCCAACATAGTCTTTTCCGTTTTGGTCAGACTTGTCGATTCCCACTAAACTAGCGCCCATCACAGACCCAATGCTGGCTAATGATTCATGAAAAATTCCTTTGTGATGCTCAACACCTTGTCTTACATCTCCCATAGCAGTGTAAATCCCAAAGGTTTCCTGGTCAAAGTTCTTACGAGAGTCATCTTTCCAAATCAACGGCCAATACTTCCCAGTTTGGTTGACGTCATACACTTTCGCGTCATAGTCTTTTGCCAATTGATTAAAATCAAGTATTTTAAACGGTTTTGGAAAGTTGGGCATATCCGTTATGCGCTGTATTGATTCTTGTTTTACTGCGGGAATAGCCGCAACCGTAGATTGGGTTGTATGACAAGAGCTTAAGCTAATGCATAGTAAGAGGACTATTAAATGGATTTTTTTACGCATCTTTATTTTCTAGTTTAGATTGTTGGTCCAGTAGTTGTTTGGCGATTAGGATGGAGAGTAATTGGATTACAGCTATGATCAATAAAGCGTATCTCAACGCATCATCGGCATTTCCGAAATAGGCAATTCCTAAAAAAGTACCTGCCCCTAAAAGGCGTCCGACGTACAATCCAAATTCGTGATTCAAGATATAAGAAAATTCATTTCTGTTTTCGATAACAGACAATATATCAATGACTTTCAATTGAATTGGAAAGTAGGCAATATCAAGAATTGGCCTTGCTATCAACAATAGAAATATAAAGATAATTACTCCAGTTGAATTAAACATCAAAGTATTGAAAAAGGAGGCCAAAAAGAAAAAGATAAGCCCGATACTAAAAATAATTAACCGATGTTTAGGTGACGACAGTTTACCCAGAATCAACATGATGACCGCGGCAATAATGGCCCCTACAGATTGTGCCGTTCCCAATGCTCCCTCAGAAGCAAAAAACTTCATCATCAGCATGGCTGGAGCCGTTACGATAAATCCTTGCGCGAGACCTTTCAAGACAGCCATCTGGAGCATTTTTGTCCAAAGTTTGTGAAATTTGACATATAGAAATTTTTCATTTCTGGGCTTTTCATAATCACCAAAATGGAATACTATGGAAGCCAGAATCGTGAATATAAAAACCACTCCGGTAACCACCCTGTATCCTGAATTTACGCTTTCATTTGTAGTTGAATCACTACCGTTCATAAGGTACCACCCAATGATTATGGGTACGATTACGGCTGTTAAAGTGTAGAAAAAGGTGTCCAGTCCGTAATAGAAATTTCTTGTTTTATCGGTTGTTGTTGCCAGAACTAGATAATCCCTGTTGGCCCAGTACAAACCAAATGACATCCCCATAATCAATCCGGCAGAAATTAAACCACCATAACTGATTTCGGTCAGAGACATCATATACACCATAGAAACACCACTCAACAGCATACCGAGCGAGAATAATTTTTTGATGTTAATGGTATTGAGCAGAAACCCATTAATAAAAAAGGTGATTGGGATACCAGTGTAAATGGCTAACTGATACATCATAACTTTTGATGGATCATTGGAGTTTCGCATGATGTAGGAAGCGACAAAAATGTCAATTACGGGTAAAACAAATGCATAAATTAAATTGGTAAGTATCAAAATCTTTGTACTCTTTGAGAAATCTTTAAGTCCTATTCTTGCTAATTTTTCCATTATTGTCCTAGTGTTTTTAAAATGGTTGCTATGGAGAAAGTGGCTAAACCAACAAATTCATCCGCCGCTCCATAATACATTTGTATTTTATCTCCATCAACTATATGCCCATTTGTAAATATTACTTCGCCAAAAAAACCAGTTCTTTCGTACGTTTCAATTGGTACCATAATAGGCTCTTCCGAGCGGGCCAATACGATAGACGGGTCTTTTAAGTCTAACAATAGGGCACCCAAACAATATCTGTTTTCTTTAGTGGCTCCATGATAAATTTCCAGCCAGCCTTTATCCGTTTTTATAGGTGCTGCGCCTGCTCCTAAACGTTTGCTGTCAAATTTTCCCTCGCGAGTTTTAGCGATACATTTGTGGTTACCCCAATGCACGCCATCAGGAGATTCTGCTAACCAGATATAATTACCACCTAGTTCAGGGCTGCTTGGACGATGCAAGGCGTAGAATTTATCATTGAATTTTTCTTCAAAAATGGCGCAATCTTTATTGTGTGGACTAAAAATCATCCCCTTTTTTTCGAATGTTTTCCAGTCGGTGGTGGTTCTGAGTCCAACACCAACACCATTTGAAGAAACCATAGTGTAAGTAAGGTGATACGTATCTTCAATTTTAGACACTCGACAGTCTTCTATACCATAGGATTCATATTCGCCTTCTCCAAAAAGGGAAGAATAGGCGGGATCTTCCTTGAAATCAACGCCATTATCACTCCAAACCAATCGCAAATGAGATATGGTTGTGAGGTAGTCAACCCCATCGTATTGGATTACTCTTGAATCGGTGGCATTCAATTTTGGGTCATCAAGTTTAAAATCTAAAATTTCAACTTTTCCTGCATTATTGTATATTGGCACGGACAAAAGCCCTTCCTTCTGTACTGTCCTTTCAGCCACTCTTACAAGTAATCCTATTTTTCCATTGAATTCAAATGCCCCAGGGTTCAGTAAGCATTCTATAATCATGTTCTCCTCACTAGCCTTTAAATCTTTGGGGGACAAAATGGGATTGTTTTTATCTCGATTCGCAATATCTGTCATATGTAATTTTTTTATATTTGATAAATAAAAAATCGGAAACGGTATTTTCGCTTTGGTGTAAAAAGAGAGAAGTAGCAATTACCAATTAACTACTTCTCAAAGGTATTAACCAAAATAAATAAACGGATCTTATATATTAATATCCAGGGTTTTGTAGCAAAAGGCCTGCCGAAGCATCAATTTCTGATTGTGGTATTGGATACAACATATGCTTGTCTTGGAAGTTTTTTCCATGTGCAGTCATAACCGCTTTTGCAATTCCCCATCTTTTCAAGTCTAACATTCTTTGGTTTTCGAAACCAAGTTCTGCTCTTCTTTCAGATATCAACCAACCTTTGACAGTGGTTTTATCTGTAGAAGCGACTCTGTCCAGTAAAGTTCCAACAGGTGGAATTGTTCCTAAAGCTGTAACCGTTGTTCTCGCTCTAGCTCTTATTTGATTGATGATAGCAATTGCTCCAGAATAATCTCCAGCTTCATTAAGTGCTTCCGCTTTCCAAAGCAAGGCGTCAGCGTAGCGCATATAGACCTTATTTGTTGGAGCATCATCATTTCCTTTGTTGCCGCCATCAAGTGTCCCCAACATTTTATTTACGTTTTGATTTGCAGCATCCACGGTATATAATTTTCTAGGGTCGTTTGGTTCAAATGAATTTAGGAAATCGGTGCTCGGAGCAAAAAATCCCCAACCCAACGGAGCACAAATTCCATTTCCGTTCCTTGGATTTGCATTCGATTGATGGTCGTAAGAAAAAATGACCTCATTATCCGTGTATTCTTTTGCAGTGCTGAAATTGTCAAAATAATTGGTATTTAAGCTGTATCCCAGTGGGGCTAGCTCGTCAACTAAAGTAACTACGTCGGACCATTTTTCAGTGTACAGGGCGGCTTTTGCCTGGAGCGCAATTGCAGCTCCTTTAGACACTCTCCATTTTTCGGTAGTGGAAGAATATTTTGAATTTGGCAACAAGGCTTTTGCCGACGCTAGATCTAAATTTATGCTGTCCCAAACTAAACTTTTGTTAGCGCGTACCGCATAGTCAAAGGCTTCTTGATAGGTTTGAACTGCACCCAAAATTAATGGTACGTCCCCAAAATTAGTAACCAAAGAAAAATAATAGTATGATCTTAAGAAATAAGCTTCACCCAACAATTGGTTTTTTCTTGCTGTGCTGATTCCTGTTATGGTCTCAATGTCCGGTTTGGTTAGGAATCCAATGGCGATATTGGTTCTTTTGATTCCTTCATAATCGTATTTCCACAAACCGTTTGGTCCTCCATTGGTAGAAGTAAAGGTATAGTTATTGACGTCATCCATCCAAACCTGGTCACCGTCAGGGCTCCATTTTTTTTCCATATCATCCGAAGCGATGTCCTGCATAACATAATCATTCTGAAAGACAAGCCCTCCGTTCCAATCCCATTCTGCCAAAATGTTCAGTCTATTGGACAACAATTGATATGATGAATTAACCGAAAGCTCTACGGAACTTAGCGTAGGGGTAGTGTTCGCTTGCTCCAAGGTTGTTGCCCCTATCGGATCGGAAGTAAGCTCGTCCTGGCAACTTGTTAAAAACAGTATGCCCATTAACAGCAACGATTTTAATATATTTTTCATAACTAAATAATTTAGATGTTTAATTAAAGTTTGACTTGGATTCCCAATAGATATGCTTTTGATTGCGGATAAGTTCCTTTGTCAATCAACGAAGTAGATTCTGGATCCAATCCCGTGTAATCAGTTATTGTAAAAAGGTTTTGACCGGAAGCATAAATACGCAGGTTGTTGATACCAATTGTTTTAGCGTCAAAAGTGTATCCTATTTCAAGGTTTTTCAGTCTCAAATAAGAAGCATCCTCAACAAAGACGCTCGATACATTTCCACCACCATTATTATTAAAAGTAAGTCTTGGCGTGGTGTTCGTAGAACCTTCCCCATTCCAGCTATCCAATACCGCAGTCGTGGAATTGAAAGGACGGCTATCGTAGTTTAAAATTTGTTTCAAGTCATTGTAACGATCCACTCCATTAACCCCTTGCAATAAGAAAGAAATGTCAAAACTTTTGTAGTCTCCAGTAAAGGAAAAGCCATAGGTTAATTTTGGAATAGAACTTCCAATAATAGCCCTGTCATCGGCGTTAATTTGTCCATCTCCATTTATATCTTTAAATCGGATGTCTCCAGGTTGCGCATTATTTGAATTTGAAAACAATTGAGTGCTTACTTCGGAAGCATTTTGATAAATACCATCAAACACAAGCCCATAGTAAGAACTGATTGGCTGTCCAACTTCCGTTTTTGTATGCGTACGATCATCAATAATGTTTTTCACATAGGTTTGAAGTTTATTAACCCTATTGGTCAGAGTGGCTATATTTGCGTTTACGTTGTATTTGAATGCATGTTCGTTATTTTGCAAATTAAGCCCGAATTCGAACCCTTTGTTGCTCACTTCTCCTGCATTTACAATGGTTTGGCCAATCACACCCACAGAAACTGCCGGCAAGGTCACGCCCAATAAAATATCAGAAGTTTTCTTAACAAAGTAATCAGCGGTAAATGAAAGTTTGTTGTTGAATGTACTCAAATCCACACCAAAATTAGTTTGCGCCGTAGTTTCCCATTTTAAATCTGGATTCCCGTAGCGAATTATATTTACCACCCCGCCTGATGTAGAAACCAAGGTCTCATAAGCATTATTCGGAATTTCTTGGTTACCTGATTGTCCCCAACTTGCTCTTAATTTTAAGTTGGATATCCAGTCTGCTTTTTCCAAGAATTTTTCTTTGGAAACCATCCAACCTGCGGAAACAGAAGGGAAATATCCCCATTTGTTGTTTGGTCCAAAACGGGAGGATGCATCGGCTCTGATTGTGGCTGTGGCAAAATATTTATTGGCGTAGCCGTAAGTGCCTGATCCAAAGAAAGATTGTAGTGCCCAGTTCTCCGCAGAACCGGAACTATATGCATTCGTTGTACTACCAAAGTCCAAGTACCTGAAAGAGTTAGTGGTATTGTCGAAATTCTGTCTGCTGCCACCTATGGCTGCGGATTTACTGTTAATGTTTTCCATTCCAAGTAAAAAATCGACTCTATGGTTTTCGTTGATAGTTTTAATATAGTTCAATGTATTACTGAAAGTAAAAGTCATATTTTGCCCTCTATTTTCATCCAAATTATTGGGTCTGTTATTTCTTCCCATTCCGTAATACTGGTTTCCTGTATCACTAATATCAGCGTCCCCAAAATTTGCAGCAAAATTTTTGTTGTGGTTAAAACTAATATCAACTCCAAGGTTGCTCCTGAATTTTAAAGATTTATCTCCCAGAAAAGCATATTCGCCATAAAGATTTCCAAATGTTTGGTAGGTGTTTCGTTTGTCATCCGTAAAGTGTACGATTGCAATTGGGTTTGAGGTATACTCATAGTTTTTACTCCATCCATTGTCTGGTCCCGTATAAAAAGGTAAATCAGTGTACGGATTACTTGCTGAGTAAGTAGGGTCATTGATGTCTTTGTAAACGCTCAAAACGGGCGGACGCAATAAGGCATGACGTATAATCCCTGGAGCATCGCCGCTTGAAGACAATTTGTCTTGTTTTGCGTAGCTGATCTGAAGATTTGTTCCCACTTTAAAACGATCCGAAACATTAGCGTTGATATTCGACCTGAAATTAAAACGTTGGTATTGATCATGATCTTCCACCACAATTCCATCGATACCAAAATAACCTCCGGAAATTAAATATTGAATATCCTCTGAACCGCCACTTACCGAAGTTTGGAAGTTTTTGGAAATACCTGTCGTGAACAATTCATCTTGCCAGTTTGTATCGGCCAAGTCAGTTCTGCTTCTATCCGCTGCATATGGGCTAATTTCAGTCGCTGAATTCCCGGCCGTATTATGCCAAGCTTGATCTTTTACGGTCAGATATTGGTCAGAATTTAGCATTTTGGGAAGGTGTGTCGCCACGTGGAACCCAGTATAATATTCTGATGAAATAGTCGCTTTTCCTTGTTTCCCGCTTTTGGTGGTTATTAATACAACACCACCGGAAGATCTTGCGCCATATATTGCACCGGCAGCAGCATCTTTCAATACCGTCAACGACTTGATGTCAGATTGGTTCAGGAAAGAGATATCGCGTGTTGAAACACCGTCAACAACATACAGTACGTCATTGTTTCCAAGTGTGCCTTCTCCTCTGATACGAATTTTAATCCCGTCACCTGGGGCTCCGGTATTGGCGGCAACAAAAACCCCGGCTACTTGTCCCTGTAAGGCTTGTGCGACGTCTGGTACTTTTGTTTTTGCTAAATTATCAACATCAACAGTGGTTACAGCACTAGTAAGGGAAGATTTTTTCGATGATGAATACCCTATAAGGATTACTTCCTCCAGTTGCTGTGAATCTTGCACTAAAGAAACATTGACTGTACTCATTCCATTAACTGCAATCTCTTTTTTGAGATAACCAATGTAGCTGAAAACCAAAATAGCTTTAGGGCTTACATTATTTAACGTATATTTTCCGTCAAAATCAGTTATCGTTCCTGTATTTGTTCCTTTAACAATAACATTTACCTGTGGTATCGGACCACTATTATCAGAAACAGTACCTGTAACGGTCTGAGCATTCATTATGCTTCCTGATAGTATTGTTCCCAGTAAGAACAATTTATAGATTATACTTTTCTTCATCATAAGGAAGTGTTAAATTGATTAATAATTTGGCTAGTTGTTTTCATGGTTTTTAAATAGTTTAGTTGATTTAAATTAATTTGTTTTGAGATTTAATTAGATTTAACAATCAGTCCATAAAATTACTTATAGAGCACAGGAAATGGTGTACACTATTTCATCAAAGGTGTATACAAGTAGGTATGTAGCTTGTTTTGAGGCGTTTAAAATTTTATTAGCCCTTCGATTTGTGCTTTAGCTGGTAGTTTTTTGGGGTGAGGTCATACATCTTTTTAAACTCACGATAAAAATAGGAGCGGTTATTAAAACCCGACAGGTAGCATACCTCGGATACGGTCAAAACGTTTTTTCGCAAAAGTTCAGCGGCATGTTTTAATCTGATGGTTCGTATTAAGTCCCCGGGAGAAAAACCAAATATTTGCTTGATTTTTCGATACAATTGTGAATTACTGATGCCCAATTCTTTTTCGATGAAGAGACTTTGTAGGTTCTCGTTATCTATATTTTTACGTATTAATTCAATGACTTTTTTAATAAATTCCTTTTCCTCATTTTCTATAGGTAAAGTAGGCAGGTTTTCGACGAGATTGTCCTGCGCGAAGTGCTTCAGTATAAGTTCCTTCTCTTCCAATAATTTTTGTACTCTTATTAGCAGGTGATCCGGATGAAATGGTTTCGGGATATACGAATTGGCACCGCTTTCAATACCTTCAATCCGATGCAATACGGATTCTTTTGCGGTAAGCATAATAAAAGGAATGTGACAGGTTTGTATGTCTTTTTTTATTTTTTCGCAAAACTCGATACCATCCATCAAAGGCATCATTACGTCACTGATGATAATATCAGGGATTTCACTTTTAATGCTTTTTAAAGCTTCAATACCATTATAAGCAATACTGATTTTATACTTTTCCGCTAATAATTCATTTAAAAAGGAATGAATTTCCTTTTCGTCTTCAACAATTAATATGGTTTTTCGAAGGTCGATAACGGCATCAAGTGTTGATATTTTAGCCGGTAATGAGTCAACTTTACTTGGGATGTCCTCCAAGATACTTTTCAGATGTTGAGAGATAAAAACTTGACTAGTACCGGCATCAGTGTCAATATCTACTTCAAATTCCTTTTCAGCAAAGGCTTTCTTACCGCAAGGAATACTAATTGTAAAAGTGGTAGTTTCATTGGCAACACTGGAGACTACAATTTCACCTTTCAAAACGGTCACCAGTTTTTTTATGAACGCCAATCCTATTCCGGTTCTAAACAAATCATTGTCTGTTCCTGAATTTGTGTCTGTCAATAAAAATTTATCGAAAAGGGAATCTAGTTTTTCTTGCGGTATTCCTTTACCGGTATTGACGACTGTGATATTTAGTTTTTTGGAATCGGTTTTGTCGATTGAGATCTTAAGATCGATTTTTCCGTTTTCGGGAGTATATTTAAACGCATTCGACATTAAATTGAATATTATTTTTTCAATCTTATCCTTGTCAAACCATCCGTTTAATTTTGAAGGAATTTCAAGCGTATACTCGATATTTTTTTCCAATGCCCATTCGTCAAATAGTTCGGCAATTTGTTCAATTAAGTTTACCAGATTAAATTTTTTGACGACAACTTCCAGATAATCAAATTCTGCCTTTCTGAATTCCAGTAATTGTTGTGTTAGAAAAAGCAATCTCGAAGAATTGCGCTCAATCATTTGAATGAATTTCTGATTTTTGTCGCTAAGGTTTGTCGTTTCGGCAAGTTTTTGTATTGGCCCAACAATTAGGGTCAAAGGAGTCAAAAACTCATGGGCGATATTAGTGAAAAACGAAAGCCTGTTTTCATGCAGCTCTTCTTCCCTTTGACGAAAAAGAATGTTTTGACTTAAGGACTGGCGTTTTTTGTAATAGCTTAAAACAAATAGTATAAAAAAGAAAAACAATATCGCGTACGAAAAAAGTGCAAGGCCAGATTGCCAATAAACGGGTCTGACTCTGATGTCTATTGCATGTACAGGTTTGCTCCATACTCCATCGCTGTTTGTCCATTTTATCCACAAAGAATAATTGCCTCTTGGGACATTGGTAAACGAAATACTTCTTCGATTATTGATGGTATTCCAATCTTTATCAAAATTTTCCAGCTGATAGGCATATTGGCACTTTTCACTATTAATATAGGTTAGCGCTGACAACTCAATATCAAAAAAGTTTTGATCGTGATCCAGTACAATAGCTGGAGGCGTTTTGGAATCTGGGGAAATAACCAATCCCTGGTAATAGGGAGCTGCTTGATTTTGGCCACTGATTTTATCAATTAGTAAATCTGGAACTACTGCCGATTCCTTTATTTTTTGGGGGAGAAAGTAATTGAAACCTTTTATTCCACCCATGAAAATGAAATCCGATTTTGGATCCTGATAAAAAGCACCATCGGCAAACTCATTGTTTTGCAGCCCTTCGTTTCTCGTGTAGTTAATGAATTTGGATTCTTCAGGGATAAAATTGGACAGTCCAAAATTGGTGCTAATCCATAGATTGGACTTTTTATCGGAGACGATTCCATGAATGGTGTTATTGGGTAGGCCCTCTTTTACGGTATAGCTCTTAAATGTCGCACTACCGTCACTTTTTAGATCTTCCAGCAAATTCAAACCAAAACTGGTGCCTATCCAAAGCCTATTTTTGGCATCATTCTTTAGAGACAATATATCGTTATTGGATAGACTTTGAGAATCATCCTTTTTATTTTTGTAAGTACGGAACACGCCCGATTCTTTATCAAAAAGATTAAGTCCACCTAATCGGGTGCCTATCCAAAGTTGGTTTTGGTTCTTTGGGACAATGGAGAAAATAATGTTACTGCTTAAGGATTCTTCGTCCTCATTATCCGCAATATATTTCTTGAATTGGGATACTTTAAGTTTTGTTCCTGAGCGTTCTATTTTGCATCGAATCATGCCATAGCCATTAGTTCCAAGCCAAACAAACCCATGGTCATCTTGATAAATGGAATAAATGGATTTGAAATTGTCGCATTGTTCGTTTCCTGAAATTTCGGACCAACTTACCAGTTTCGAATTTTTTAAGTCGTAAACCGTGATTCCGTTTCCGTCTGTCCCTATAAATAGAAGCTCATTCTGTCCTTTGCATAATGAAAACACGGCATTATTAATGATGCTATTGTTTTCATTGAAATTTGCATATCTTAAAGGTTGTTCACTTTTATAAAAATCAGAAGGGAATCTAAAGAGTCCCTTTCCCTTTGTTCCCACCCAAAAAGAATTGCCTTCCAATTCTAAAAATGCCCTTATGATGCCACCATCCAGTTCGGGAATTTGAGCTTTTGAAATGAGATTAAATGACTTTTTAAGCGGAAACATCTTAAAGATTCCATCCCCATCCGTACCTGTCCAAATCACATTTTCGCTTCCTTGTATTAGGGCGGTTATCTTCTGGTTTTTCAGGTATTTCAACCAGGGTGTATTAATGACACTTCCAGTGCTATCAATAATACCGTAGCCTGATTTGCCTGAAATAACGAGTCCATCGGGAATTCGGCCTATGAAATTATCAATGTTTTTTTTCGTAAGGACTTCATCCTTTCTATGTGATAACGAATATATACGGGTATTTCCGTTCGTCGGTATAAGGCATATTTTCTGGTTAGAGATTATTTCAAATGTTCGAATATTTTTTGAAATCAACTCTGTTTTTGCAATCGCTTTTTCGGTTTTAGTCCCATTTTTAATGGACAAAGAATAAAGTTGGTCGTCTTCAAACAGGATCAATAAATCACCTTTGGAGCTGAACTCCATTTTTTTGACGGCCTTTCTCGGAAGACTCTTGGACTTTAATAATTGAAAAGAACTACCGTTATAATAACCGATTCCCCAGTCTTTAACGGCGCAAAATACTTTTTTGGATTTATCAAGCGCTATGTTGAATTCAGATTCCGATAGGGGGGGAGTATTCTTTCTGGAGAAATAGTAGCGTGTAAAACGGTCTGTTTTTTTGTCGTATTGGTTTATTCCGTGCATCGTCAAAATCCAAATTCGGCCTAAATTATCTTCATCAATTTTAAGGATTACCTGATTGCTTAAGCTATTTTCATTATTTAATTCGGGTCTGAAAATTTTGAAAGTATTTCCGTCATATCGATTTAAACCGTCCCAAGTACCAATCCAGATCAATTTTTCTGAATCTTGAAAAATAGTGTTTACCGAGCTATTGGAAAGGCCCTTGGTATTGTCCAATTGTTCCAAGGAATACTTTAATTCTAAACTTTTAGGAGGGTCTATAACCGATTTAAAAGCGGCCCTTTTCATTTCTGGTTTTGCGGCATCTTTACCGGTGGTTAAAACACTTTTACGCGGCCGTTTTTCTTCGTTGTTACAAGCAACAAAAACCATATAAATAAAACAAATAAATAAAATCTTAATTTTCAATTTAAATATGTTTTTGTTATCTATTTTTTTTAAAAAAATTACACAATTATGACTCAATTAAGCAAAAAATCAACGGATGCGAAAACGATGTAATTGTGTGACCAAATGTACATAAAATAATAGAAAGAGAATAAGATTAAAACCGAGACCTCTTTATGATTAGGTACTGATTTTCTTGGCCGGAATAATCTTTAAGCCTTGCGCAAGATTCTATTTTTTTAACAATTCAAACGCGAGACGCGCTTCTTAAGGGAGAGCAATAAAAATGGGGAAGATCAGTTGCGTTAAACGGTCTTTTGTCCATTAGAGTCGGTAGTCAACACTTCACTCATATAATCAAAAAACGGTCTTACCGATTGGTAGATTGAATTTACTTTCGCCAAAAAATCTTCTGAAAGCACTTCCTCATCGGTAAAATCATGTTTTAAATAAAATTGTTTGTGACGGATTAATTCAATAGCCGTATGGTCTTTCTGGAATCCTCTGGGCGTGGTCAGGACGGCATTGCCTTTTAGATCGCCAAAATGGGATTGAATTGCTTCTGATTGCAGTAATTGATACCATTGTGCATGATTCCCTGTAATGTCCAAACGGATTCTCTTTAGATCCTCTGGGTTGGGGGCAAAAAAGCCGCAGCCCAAATAGCTGTTGCCGGGCTTAACATTCAGATAGTACCCGCCTCTTCTTTCTTTGCCGGATCTCTTCAAACTAAAGTCGAATTTTGCGTGATAGGGCAGTTTGTCTTTGCTGAATCTCATGTCACTGTAAATCCGGTAAAGGCTTTTCTTGGCGGATCTATTCTCGAGTTGGTCGTGTTTGTTCATCTCCAAAATAAGGGTTTCGATAAAGGAATGCATGTTTTGCTGCGCTTCAAGATAAAATTGCTTGTTCATTTGAAACCAATCCCTGTTGTTATTTTCAGCAATGTCCTGAAGGAATTTTAATGTTGAACCTTTTATGGTTTCTGTTTTCATTTTACCTTAAATTTAAATGGTCTCTAGAAATCACTATTTTGAATCTAACCGTTTATACAATGGGAGCGAAGTCAAACGGGCGATAATTTCGGCACCCAAATCTCCCTCTTTGCTAAAAGGCCAAACAAATAGGGCTTTCAAGGGATGGTCTTTGCGTATTTTTTCTATCGCGTTCATGACAAGCCGTTTGGCAATTCCCTTTCGTCGGTACTCTTCGAGAACCATGGCGGAACATAAATACAACGCCTCGTAAGTCGTGTCGAGTGGGGTCAGCTCGAACAGCTCTTTTTCAGAAATTTTGTTTTCAAGAAATAGGTTCATCAATTCAACGGTGGTAGGGATGACTATAACCCATGCCACGGGACCATTCCCATCGTCATATTCGGAAACCGCCGCGGGATGGATCAGCTGCAGTCGCTCGAGAACTTGTTGATTCACGTCAAGCTGATCGGGGTCATTTTTAGAGGCAAAAACGTCTTCCGCTAATTGCATCATTCGTTCGAAGTTACTTAAAGGCATGCTTTCAAAATTAAAAACGTTTGCTATTCTTAATTGAATTTTGTCTAATCAGTTTTTTGAAAGAATGGTGTCAATTACCTTCACGATTGCATCCGTATTCATGGTGTTCGTGTCCACGGCTACGCTATTATTGCCGTATGGCTCGTATTTTTCTATGTCAGTCACTGAAAATAGGCCGACGGTTGGCGTTTTTGAGGCGCTGGCCAAATGCATCATGCCACTGTCTGCCCCTATGAAGATGTCCGTATTGGCGATAAAGGACGCGATTTGTCGAATATCCTTACTGTAAAACGAAGGCGCCTTGAAACCTATTTGCGAAACATTTTCAACCGGCAATAACTCTACAATATTATAGTTTCCGTACTCCTTTTTCAGCCTTTCATAGAATTCATTCCACCAGTCTTCCGAATAACATTTTTGGCCTGTTGCAAAAGTAAATAGGCAAATCGTTTTTTGATCTTTATTGATGAGCTTTTCTAATTCAAGTTTGGCCGCATCAATTTCTGAAGGGCTTAATTTGAGGTCTAATGGTGGAATTGTATTGTCTTTGTTGGGGATTCCACGTTTAGACAAGTAACTCCTTAGACTGTACACCGGATATTTCGCGATATGATTATGATCTGGGTATTTCAATTCAAAATCAGTTTCTTCATCCCCGAACAACTTATAATCCGACTTTGCGAACTTTGTTGAAAGTCTCCCTGATGAAGAGTTTTTGTCCACGTTAATGACAAGGTCGTAGTGTTTCTTTTTAAGGTCTAGCCAGCCTTTAGCGTAGGGCAGCAAATCGTTAAAATGTTTTTTGGGCAATTTAATGATGTGGTCGACATTCTCGTAATTTTCAAATATAATTGGGGCCACATTTCCTTTGACGAACAAATCTATTTTACAGTTTGGGAATGTGTCAGTCACTTCTTGAACAAGGGGGGTAATTAACAATTGGTTTCCCAAGCGGTGATTGGGCCTGCAGATCAAAACTGTTTTAATGGCATCCTTATCTATCATTTGCAGATTTTGATCCATTGACGAACCACTAATTTTTTTAGCCAACCCCTGCGTCAATTTCCGTCTGACTATATTTATTTTTTTTAAAATAATCATATTTGTAAAATAGTATTAATTGTTGGGGCTATTTTAGTAAAAAACAAACCCTTTAAGTATTCTCTATGTTTTGGCCAACGGCCAATTATCGTCAAGGAGTTGAATCGATGCGTTAATCGGTCCTTTTTGAATCGCAAATGTAGGCTAAAAACGAGTATTTTCGGTTGAACGAACATACAATAAAAAACGCTAATTCCACTAAATTTGCAAATTGTTTGAGAGGGTGCTTGTCATTCGGATAACTGATAAATAAATTCTTCTATTTCTGTTTGTCGCGCATTAGCAATCCTTTGTCGGTTCCTATTTTCATAAAAGCGCATTTCTCTAAAACCTTTTGTGAGCCAAAATTGTCAAATGCAACTCGTCCGTATAGTGGTCTGGTTAATTCCATTTTTAAAAACTTGTTGAGTGCAGTTGTTGCTATTCCGGTTTGCCTAAATTGTGATTGAACAATTTATTTTTGTGCTTGAACTTCATTTTTACTTTTTGCGTCTTCATACCTAGCCACTAATATTGCGAGGTACACGAATATAAATAAGTTTAAAATAGAAACTCCTCCAGAAATGTAACTTCCAAGTGAAGACAATGTTTCGTTATTTAATGTGATATCATTTCTAATAAGATAACATGGACTGATTACGGGTTATGAAGCACAAAATTGCAATAAGCACTGAACTTGAATAGAAGCACACAACTCCAAGTTTACATGTCAGCCCGCTTGATGTAAAACCCGTGTTATATGGTCGTATTTATTTTCATTTTGTTATATAGCTCTTCTATCCGCTTTTTACTTTCAATTAATTTCACCCCCGTTATTCGTGCCTTTTTGGCGTTCCATACCTTGGGAATTGACAACTTTCCTTGCGAAAGAGAATACATCCAAATTAAGTCTATAAAGTTTACAAATAGATTTAGTCTATAAAACAATGATGGATTTATAATCTCAAACCCCATTTTATGTAATGTCCGACTGTTGAAGAAATATGATGTCCCTACAATATTTACCGTTTCAGGTATGCTTTTATTCTCGATTAATTGGATTAGGTTTATTAATCCTTCTAAGTGATAAATCAAAAGCCTATTTCTCATTTCGATTCCTGACTTATACACTCTCATTACATATAGATAGTCAAAACTGCTACCGCTATGTAAATCTATTTGACGGTTGTTTGACATATAACCAAGTAGCATTGGAGAGTAATACCTATAAACACCTATAAGTTTAAAAAAGGGTGTAAATGCAAATTGTCCAACGGGAACATAAATTATGAATAGCAAGTAAAATAGCGGCTGAGAATGTCCTTTCTCACTAATAGCAATTGCTGGCAAAAAACCAAATGATAGCAACAGAATGGACTCAATCCATTGCAATGTTTTTGGTTGTTTATAGAAATCATTCATGTTCGTGTTGTCTTTTAAAATGCCGAATAACGTTCTGGTACCACAGCGGGTTTGGGACTAAATTAATATTTATTTTTCGTTTTATCACTAATTTTTCAAATGCAAGACCAACTTTAAATTAAGCCTAAAACCCAAATCTTGCCAAACAGCTGTTAGTGGTAGTTTTAGTTCGTCTGCACATTGTTAATCGGCTATTTTTCTTCGTTGGCTTTGAGTACCCTTAAAAAATTTCCGCCAAGTATTTTTGAAATGTCTTTTTTAGAATATCCTTTCTCGACCAATGCTTTTGTAATTAGTGGATATGTAGTTACATCGTCTAATTGTTGTGGTGTAAGACTAATGCCATCAAAGTCAGAACCCAATCCAACATAATCTACTCCAACCAAATTAATGATGTATTCAATGTGATCAATAAGCATAGACAGTGGTGGTCGCATAGTATTGGTTTCTGCTTCATATTTTTTACACAGATAATCCATTGCATAATATTCATGCATACCACTTTTCTGAAGTGAATCATTCTCGACTTTATACTTTTCTAAAAATGCCATTTCTTTAGCATCAAAACTGCTGTCAATAAATCCTGGATGAAAATTTACTTGAATTACACCTTTATTTTTGGCAAGGGCTTTTATCTGATCATCTTTTAAATTACGGCGATGAGGTACAAGATTGTAAACTGAACTGTGTGAAGCGATGATGGGTTTGGTTGTCAATTTAATTACATCCCAAAAAGTTTGATCACCAGCGTGGCTCACATCTATCAGCATCCCAAGTTGGTTCATTCGCTGTACTACTTGTCGTCCAAAATCAGTTAGTCCTTTGTGCGGTAGGTTTAAGTTAGTAGTTTCATCGGCGGCACTAGTTGCCCATGAAGGCGCAATGTTGTGTGTTAGAGTCAAATACCGTGCGCCACGTT
>NZ_DATBVQ010000194.1:0-19603 GCF_036515215.1 Flavobacterium sp. | reverse complement strand
TTCCATTGACCAGAAAATGGAGACCCATTTGGAAGGTTTGCTTTGGTCGAAACCAATTACCTACTGGGATTACATACATACGGACGCCTTATTAAATTTACAGATTCAAAGAACAACACTTCCTGATGAAATGGTTTTTATCATGTATCATCAAGTGAATGAATTATTGTTTAAGATGATTCTTTGGGAAATGAATCAAATCTCCTACTGTAAAGACATCAAAACCGGTTTTTTCACCGAGCGATTAATGAGGGTCAGCCGATATTTTGACATGTTAACCACTTCGTTTGACATAATGGGTGACGGGATGGAAGTGGAACAATATATGAAATTTAGAAATACGCTGACTCCCGCAAGTGGTTTTCAGAGTGCACAATACCGTCTGATTGAGTTTTCTTCCACTGATTTGATAAACCTAATTGATCATCGATATAGAGATTCAATAGATAGAAATACATCTTATGAACACGCGTTCGAGCATTTATATTGGCAAGCTGCGGGAAAAGATTATCGGACCGGTAAGAAGTCCTTCTTATTGGAAGAATTTGAAAGAAAATATAAGGCAACTTTCCTGACGCATATGGAGGAATACAACACCATAAATATTTGGCAAAAGTTTAAACAGCTTCCGGATTCGGACCAGAAAAATCCGGAATTAATGAAAGCGATGCGTCATTTTGACTATACGGTAAATATTACATGGGTAATGGGGCATTTGAATGCCGCCAGAAAATATATCGATAGCGGAAAGGGTACAGGAGAAGCGACAGGTGGGAGCGATTGGAAAAAATACATGCACCCAAAATATCAAAGAAGAATCTTTTTTCCGGAATTATGGAATGCCGAGGAATTGGCGAATTGGGGCGTAGAAAATTAAGTTGAATACAGAAAAATAAAGCAGTTTGAAGAAGGTATTAATGATTATCATAGTATTGACAACAATACTATCATGTAATAAATCCAATAATAAAACGAATAGTAAAACCGGAAATGCGGTTAAGGTTAAGGCGATAAAGAAGATTGCGGAAAATTCTGATTTTGGTTTTAATTTTTCTGAATATAATGTAGTTCAGGATACGGTTAAAAAAGGCGACACTTTTGGGACAATTATACAAAAGCAAAATATTGGGAACAGAAAAGTTTTCGAAATTGTACAAAGTATAAAGGATACCTTTAATGTTAGGATTATCAGACCTAATAGAGCCTATACGATGTTGAGGTCAAAAGATAAAACTAATAAGTTACAGGTTTTTGTATACCAACCTGATGCTTTAAGTTACTATATTTTTGATTTGCGCGATTCGGTAGTTGTTGCTCATAAGAAAACTAGGCCCATTACCATAAGAAGGCGCACTATTGGCGGCGTTTTAAAAGGTTCGTTATCTGAAACTTTAGGACATGCAGGGGTGGAAGCCGCTCTAGCAAACAGAATCACAAAAATATATGCTTGGTCAATTGACTTCTTCAAACTCAAAAAGGGTGACCGCTTTGGCATCACTTTTACGGAACGATTCATTAATGATTCTGTATACAATGGTGTAGACAATTTGGAGGCTGCATTTTTTGAGTACAAAGGAAAAATAATTTATGCCTTTCCCTTCGCCCAGAACGCTTCTTCCGGGAAAATTGAATATTACGATGAAGACGGCAAGACATTGAAAAACTTCTTTCTTAAAACGCCAATCAAATTCAGCAGAATTTCGTCACGATTCACAATGAATAGATACCATCCTGTGCAGCACAGGTGGAAAGCGCACAAAGGAACAGATTATGCCGCACCTAGAGGAACGCACATTACGACTACGGCCTCTGGGACAGTAGAAAAAACGGGTTATACGGCAGGAAACGGGAATTATGTAAAAGTGAAGCATAATGGCACTTATTCTACACAGTACTTACATATGTCCAAAATCTTGGTTCGACGCGGTCAGCATGTCAACCAAGGTGATGTTATTGGAAGGGTCGGGAGTACAGGATTGGCTACGGGTCCCCATGTTTGTTATCGATTTTGGAAAAATGGCAAACAAGTTGATGCATTAAGGTTGAAATTACCAAACGGCGAACCAATGAACAGTAAAAATAAAGCCCGATTTTTAAAGACAATCGAACCATTGAAATTTGAATTGGACAGCGTCGGCAATCTGTAGTTAAATATAGAAAAGAGCCATTTTAAGCAAAAAAGAAGGGCAGTAATTATTTATCTAAATAATTACTGCCCTTCTTTTTTACAGCCTACGAATATCTTTTTAATTTTCGCTAAATTGTTATAAATAGTAAAACGCCTAATCAATTAAAACTAATTTCAGTATTTTTGCCGAAAGAACAATAATACTTGAACTACATTATAAATGGCCTTAAATACGACAAACCCAACTGAAACCACATCTTGGAAAAAACTGCAGAATCACTTTGGCGAAATGCAAAATGCTTCGATGCTTGAGATGTTTCAAACGGATGCTGAAAGAACTGAAAAGTTTAACTTGCAGTGGAACGATTTTCTAATCGATTACTCAAAAAACATCATTGATAAAGAGACAATCGACCTTTTGCTTGAACTGGCTAATGAAATGCTGCTTAAAAGCGCGATAGCAGATTATTTCGAGGGAGACATAATTAATCAGACGGAAAATAGAGCGGTACTTCATACTGCATTAAGAGCCAAAGAATCTGCCGTTATCAAAGTAAACGACATCAATGTTGTTCCTGAGATATATGACGTCAAAAGCAAGATAAAAGCATTTACTAATGAAGTATTGTCAGGAGAGAGAAAAGGATATGACGGAAAAGCCTTTACTGATATTGTAAATATAGGTATTGGTGGTTCCGATTTGGGACCGGCTATGGTGGTTGAGGCTTTGCAGTACTATTCGAATCACCTTAAGGTTCATTTTGTTTCGAATGTTGATGGAGATCATGTAAATGAAATCATCAAGAAGTTGAATCCTGAGACTACTCTTTTCGTTATCGTTTCTAAAACATTCACAACCCAAGAAACATTAACAAACTCTGAAACCATAAAAAAATGGTTTTTACAATCAGCAAGTCAAGAGGATATAGCCAAACATTTTGTTGCTGTTTCAACCAATGTTCAAAAAGTAACTGAATTCGGAATAGATCCAGAGAATGTTTTTCCTATGTGGGATTGGGTTGGCGGACGATTTTCATTATGGAGTGCGGTGGGACTTACCATCAGTTTAGCAGTAGGATTTGATAATTTTGATGAATTGTTGGGCGGCGCAAATGAAATGGATGAACATTTTAAAACTGCCGATTTTGATAAGAACATGCCAGTAGTTCTAGCTTTACTGAGCGTCTGGTACAATAATTTTTTCGAAGCAGAGAGTGAAGCTTTGATTCCTTACACACAATATTTGCAAAAATTGGCTCCTTATCTTCAGCAAGGGACGATGGAAAGTAACGGTAAGAGTGTGGGTCGCGACGGGAAACGGGTAAACTACCAGACTGGAACCATTATTTGGGGGGAACCGGGAACAAATGCACAACATGCTTTTTTCCAGTTGATTCATCAAGGGACTAGATTGATCCCTTCCGATTTTATAGGGTATGTTAAGCCGTTATATGGGGATGAGGATCACCACGATAAATTAATGTCTAACTTTTTTGCACAAACCGAAGCCCTAATGCACGGTAAAACGGCAGACCAGGTTCAGGCAGAATTTGATAAACAAGGTCTTTCTGCCGAAAAAGCACAATATCTTCTTCCATTTAAGGTATTTAATGGAAATAAGCCGACAAACACTATTCTTATCGAAAAATTGACGCCAAAGTCGCTAGGTTCTTTGATTGCGCTATATGAGCACAAAATTTTCGTGCAGGGAGTAATTTGGAATATTTTTAGTTTCGATCAATGGGGTGTGGAACTGGGAAAACAATTGGCCAATTCTATTCTAGAAGAGATTAATACTAATGAAGTGCAAAATCACGATAGTTCGACGGAATTCTTGTTGAAATATTATTTGAAGAACAAATAAAGTTTTAACAATTTTTATACAAACCCGATTTTTTTACTAAAATCGGGTTTTTTTATTTTTTTCGAACTTTATTATTTTACTCGCGCTTTTTTATCGAGTTATTATTTTAAATGAGGAATTGGCTTTAAATTCTCATTATTTTCGTCAAAACGGCTGGTTTCACATATTTTTATTAAACAAAATTGTTGTTTTTAAAACTTTTCTTAACATTGCGTTAACTTTTTGTGGTAAAAATGTTATAATTTTGCCAAAAAATAAATTAACTAAATAAAAATGAAGACAATGAAAAATTGGTTATTCTCTGGATTACTGTTTTTGGTAATGACAACGGCTTTTTCTCAAGGGAAAATTACTGGAACTATTACTGATGGTCAAGGTTCATTACCTGGTGCTAATGTCGCTATTAAAGGTTTGGCAACTGGTGTATCTACGGATTTTGACGGTAAATTTTCAATTAATACTACAGTTGATTCTGGAGAATTAGTTATTTCTTTTATAGGTTTCGCGCCTAAAACAATCAGATTTTCTGTTGCAAATGGTGCTACAAAAAATTTAGGAACTATCGTTTTGACATCCAATTCTAATGAATTAGAGGAAATTGTAGTTACTTCTAGTGTAATTGATGTCGCTAAAGACAGAAAAACACCAGTTGCTGTTTCTACAATTAAAGCAGCTGAAATTCAAGAAAAATTAGGTTCGCAAGAGTTCCCTGAAATATTGGTAAACACCCCTTCTGTTTATGCCACTAAAGGCGGTGGAGGTTTTGGGGATTCCAGAATAAATATTCGTGGATTCGACCAGAGAAATATTGCAGTTATGGTTAACGGTGTTCCGGTAAATGACATGGAAAATAGTGCCGTATACTGGAGTAACTGGGCAGGAATTTCTGACGTAACTTCTGCAATGCAGGTTCAAAGAGGTTTAGGTTCTTCTAAATTGGCTATTTCTTCTGTAGGGGGAACAATAAACATTATAACTAGGACTTCTGATATGAAGGAAGGTGGTTCTGTAGGTACAACAACAGGAAATGATGATTATCTTAAAGTACAGGCTTCGTACAACACAGGATTGATGAAAAACGGTTTGTCAGCATCTGTTTTGTTAAGCTCTACTACTGGAAACGGTTATGTTGACGGAACTAAATTTGAAGCTAAGAACTATTTCATTGCGTTAGGTTATAAAATCAACGAAAAACACGATATTCAATTTACTTTTACGGGTGCTCCACAATGGCATCACCAAAGAAGTTTTGCAAATCCTCTTTCAGCGTACCTGCAATATGGTAAAGATGGGAAGCCTAACGTTAAATACAACTCTGACTGGGGTTATAAAGATGGAAAGGAATATTCATTCGCAAGAAACTTTTATCACAAACCAGTTGCTTCATTTAACTGGGATTATAAAATCAATGATAAAACTAAATTATCATCTGTGTTCTACGGTTCTTGGGGTAGAGGTGGTGGAACAGGAAATATCGGTAAAAGCCCATACTCTTCTGCCTATAAAACTGCGAACGGATTATTGCCTATTGATGAATTCGTAAAATACAACACGGGTCAACCAAATACAATTGGTGCTCCATTAACTCCAAATGTTGATGGCGATTATATTGCTGATAGCAGAAATGGTTTCATCAGAAGATCATCAGTGAATTCTCATAACTGGTATGGTGCCGTGATAAATTTAAACAATAAATTATCACAAACACTTACACTTGATTTTGGTATCGACGCTAGAACTTATACTGGTTTTCACTTTAGAAATCTAAATGATTTGTTGGGTGCTGACGGATATCTTGACAAGACTGATGTCAACAATCCAAGTAGAGTTTTATCTACTACTTATGCTCCAACTCCAAGCTTGAATCCATTTACTAATGTAAAAGATCAAGAAAAAATTGCTTACAACAATAATGGAAAAGTAAACTGGTTGGGTGCGTTTACACAATTAGAGTACTCTAAAGACAATCTTTCCGCTTTTATCCAAGGAGCTGTTTCGCAACAAGGATTTAAAAGAGAAGATCCATTTACCTATTTATTAACTGATCCTCTTGTAGAGACGGATTACGAGAACATATTAGGTGGTAACATTAAAGGTGGAGCAAATTACAATATCGATACGCAAAACAATGTATTTGTGAATTCAGGATTCTACTCTAAACAACCTTTCTTTAATGCGGTTTATCCTAACAATAAATCTATTGTTGCAGAAAACTTAGTGAACGAAAAAGTTTTTGCTCTTGAGGGAGGTTATGGTTTTACATCTTCTAAATTTAATGCAAAAGTAAATGTGTATTATACTTCATGGAAAGACCAAAACCTTAGAAGAACGGATAATTCAGTAGATAATGTTGGTGGTTATTTTGATTTCGTAGGGATTAATGAAATTCATACAGGAGTTGAGCTAGAAATGAATGCTAGACCAATGCCTAAGTTAAGTTTGAATGCGATGTTGTCAATTGGTAATTGGGAGTACAAAGACAATGCGTTAAGCAATAGATACGATCAAGACAATGAACCAGTTCCTGGTCAATCTGATCAGGTTTTATACTTAGATAAAGTAAAAGTGGGTGATGCTGCGCAAACTACAGCTAGCTTAGGTGCTAAATATGAAGTTTTTGAAAGATTTAATGTTGATGCTAACTATAGAGTAGCTGATAAATTGTTTGCTGCGATTTCTCCTGGTAATTTTACTGCTGCAGATAATAAAGGAGCGCTAGAATTGCCTTCTTACGGATTAATGGATGCAGGTGTTTCTTATAAATTACTTTTAGGAAGTGCTAAAAATAGTTCTCTTAACTTTAGGTTTAACATGAACAACGTTTTAGACGAAACGTATATCTCTGAATCTAGAAGTAATATTTTTGCTGATGATAATGTAAGTAGAACAAATCCTGCACTTGGAACATATGCGTCTAACAATAGAACTTATGATGGAGTGGCAGATGCTAATCAAGTGTACTTCGGTTACGGAAGAACTTGGAACTTTAGTGTTCGTTACAACTTCTAATATTTAATAATAAAGTTTTAAAAACCCTTCGATTCAATTGAATTGAAGGGTTTTTTTTATGCCTTTTTTTGTTATATTTGTTCAAACAAAAACAATTTATATGTACGAATTATTACAAAAATTTCATTCTGGTTGGGCTTACTTGGCTCTGTTATTATTGGTTGTAGCGGCTATCAACTCAATTATTGGGCTGATTGGTAAAAAAGAATTTACTGCCAAGGACAGAAAAATTGCCATTTTCGGATTGATAGGGACACACACGCAATTGCTCATTGGATTGATATTGTATTTTGTTTCTCCGCTCGGTTTTGCTTCTCTTGGGCAAATGTCTGATAAAGCGCTAAGGTTAACTTCGTTGGAGCATCCGTTAATCAACATTATAGCAATTGCGCTAATCACAATAGGTTGGTCAAAGCACAAAAAATTGACGACATCCGAGTCGAAATTCAAAACTTTTTCCATTTTTTACGGACTGGGATTGCTGCTTATTTTAAGTAGAATTCCATGGTCAATGTGGTTATAACATACGTAGAAGTCCTAGAAATAGGACTTTTTTTTATCTAGGTATGGTTTTTGTTTAAATAGATTTCGAACTAAAAAGTTAATAATGAGAAAATCAATTACAGTCCTTTTTTTATTCGCCATAGTTGCCTTGGTGAGTAGTCAAAGCAAAATTATAGATAATCAAAAATCTCCAACTCAAAAATCTTCGGTAGCCAAAGACACTGTCAAAAAGACAAAAATTACAGTGGTTCAGCAGGAAATTAAAATAGATACGATAAAGGAAAAAATGGGGAAGCTTATTCCCTATAAAAAAGGTGCACATGCGTCCTATTATGCAGATAAATTCCACGGAAGAAGAACCGCCAGTGGTGCGTTATTTGACATGAACAAATATACGGCGGCGCATAAAAAATTCGCATTCGGAACCAAATTAAGGGTCACCAATGAAGCAAATGGGGAGTCCGTAATCGTCGAGGTCACTGACAGGGGGCCATTTGTTAAGTCTAGGGAAATTGACCTTTCTAAAAGGGCATTTATGGAAATTGCAAGGCATAAAGGGGTCGGAGTAATGACTGTAACTATTGAGGTATTTACAAAATAGTTATTGCCAATTTGTGTAGGGGTTTAAGCTTAAATTAGAATTGTAGTAGCGTTTGTCATTCGTTACTTCTTGTCCAAGCCAGTCTGGTTTTTCAAAATTTTCCGTTTCCGATTGAAGTTCTATTTCAGCGACAATCAAACCTTCATTTTCTCCATAAAATTCGTCAACTTCATAGACGTGTTTGCCCACTTTTACTTCATAGCGAGTTTTGTCGATTGCGCCTTTTTCGCACAGTTGCAATAAGCTTTTGGCCTCGCCAACCGGAATTTCTTTTTCCCATTCAAAACGCGACATGCCAGTTTCGTTCGATTTCCCTTTTATGGTTAAATATCCTTTGTCGGCCTTTATACGCACTCGTACGGTGCGTTCAGGGTTGGAGTTCAAATATCCTTGCGCAATTCGGTTTTTGGCAAAAGCTGCTGCTTTGAACGAATCATTTTTAACCAAAAATTTCCTTTCTATTTCTACCATTTCTTGCTGAGTTATGATTGTTTTTGGAACTTTTCCGGTTGTGCGCTATATCTTTTACTTTTTTGAATAGAAAGTAAAAGGATGCCGCTTCCATCCGGGCTGTCTGATTTGTTCAAATGTATCAAATATTTTAACTGCAGGAACCGCATTTTACATAAAAGGAGTTTAAATTTGTATCATGTCTGATACTATCGAAAACAGAAAAATTATACACATAGACATGGATGCTTTTTACGCTTCCGTTGAGCAAATGGATAACCCAGCATTGCGAGGCAAACCTGTGGCGGTAGGAGGCTCAGAAAACAGGGGAGTTGTTTCGGCGGCGAGTTACGAGGCCAGGAAATTTGGTGTACGAAGTGCCATAAGCGGTGTGATGGCCAAAAAGTACTGTCCTGAGCTTATTTTCGTCAAGCCAAGATTCGACAGGTACAAGGAAATTTCAGCCAAGATTCAAAAAATTTTTCACGACTATACTGATTTGGTGGAACCGCTTTCCCTTGACGAGGCTTATCTAGACGTTACCCAAAACAAGAAAGGAAATCCCAGCGCCAGTTTATTGGCGGAAGAAATTAGGGCGCGAATTTTTAATGAAGTGGGATTAACGGCTTCGGCGGGAATTTCAATCAATAAATTCGTAGCTAAAATAGCCAGCGATTACAACAAGCCAAATGGTCAAAAAACAGTTAATCCAGATGAAGTTATAGCATTTCTGGAAGAGCTGCCTATTCGCAAATTTTACGGCGTGGGAAAAGTTACTACCGAAAAAATGTATCAATTGGGGGTTTTTACCGGTGTAGATTTAAAAAGTAAGTCGCTGGAATTTTTGGAAAAACATTTTGGCAAGTCCGGAAGTTTCTACTACAATGTAGTTCGTGGGATCCACAACAGCCCAGTGAAATCAGATCGGATTACGAAATCAGTCGCTGCCGAACACACTTTCGATGTCAATCTTTCGTCAGAAATATTCATGATAGAAAAATTGGAAAGTATCGCTATTGCGCTGGAAAGACGATTGGGTAAATACAAGGTCGCCGGCAAAACGGTCACGTTAAAAATAAAATACAGCGACTTTACTCAACAAACCAGAAGTAAAACAGTACCCTATTTTATTTCTGACAAAGGACTGATTTTAGAAATTGTAAAAGAGTTGTTGTACCAGGAACGCATGAAGGATTCTGTACGGCTGTTGGGGATTTCATTAAGTAACTTAAATACGGAAGAAAAGAAATTTCTTGTCGTGCAGTTAAAGTTTGATTTTTGATCTCAAGAGACAATCATTTTCAATAAACAGCATAAAAAAACCTTTCCGATGGGAAAGGCTTTTTAGTTATTTTGTATTGCAATTAGTTTTTGCTGTTCAGTTTTGACAGTAAACGTAAAAATTCAATGTAAAGCCAAACTAAAGTAACCATCAATCCCATGGCGCCATACCATTCCATGTATTTTGGCATTTTTTGCTCGGCTCCTTTTTCTATTCTGTCAAAATCCAGGAATAAATTTAAAGCGGCAATTATGATTACAAATATACTGATTCCAATGCTCATCATCGAGTTGCCATAGTGAACCGGCTGAAAACTCGTAAACATAGAAACAACCCATGAAATCAGGTAATAAGTAGCGATCGCAAGAGTGGCCGCAACAACGACTGATTTGAATTGCTCAGTTACTTTTACAATTTTATATCTGTACAGTCCTAAACAGACTACAAAGGTGACAAAAGTTGCCCCCACTGCCTGTATTACTATTCCGGGGTACATCGTTTCAAAAATCGCCGAAATTCCGCCAATAAACAGACCTTCAAATAAGGCATATCCTGGTGCCAGGTACGGGGAATATTGTGGCTTGAAAGCAGAAATCACGACCAAAATCAAACCTACAACTGCGCCTCCGATTGCCGGAACGATTGGGTTCATGCCGTTAAAAGCCATCCACCAAATAACCATAGCCGATGCGGTAAGCAATAAAAACAGAAGTAAAGTTTTATTGATTGTGCCAGACAAGGTCATTTCTTGGTTGTAATCTATAATAGTGGCATGATGCACTTGCTCTTTTCTGGCAGTTGTTGCAGAAAAAGATTTGTTATTTAAAAAAGGGTTTTGCGATTTGAAATTCATAGAAAATGAAGTTTTTATTTTTTCAAAGATAAATTAAAAAAAAATTAAGGACAAAAAAATCCGCCTTGTTTAATTTCTAAACAGGCGGATTGTATTTTAGATAGGCGTTAGCTTATTCTATTTCCGAAACTCTCATGGTATTTACCATTCCTTTTTCTTTAATAGGCATAGCTGCTAAGTTGATCAGGAAATCACCTTTAGTTACATATCCTTTTTCTTTGACAATTTCATTTATATCGGTTACGGTATCGTCAGTGCTTACCACTTTGTCATAGTAATATGATTTTACTCCCCACAACAAACTTAATTGCGTCATGATTCTTTTATTGGACGTAAAAACCAAAATATAGGCTGACGGTCTCCAAGCTGAAATTTGGAAAGCAGTGTAACCACTGTTAGTCAAAGTACAAATAGCTTTTGCGTTAATGGCATTGGCCATAAGTGCCGCATGGCGACAAATTGTTTTAGTGATAAAACGTTTTGTTTTTATTTGTGGTGTGTTCTGCGGTACTTGAATTAATGGAGAATCTTCGACCGCTTTAATGATTTGTGTCATTTTTTCGATTACTTGTACAGGGTAATTTCCTGTAGCTGTTTCACCAGAAAGCATTACCGCATCTGCACCGTCCATTACCGAGTTGGCAACGTCATTTACTTCAGCTCTTGTTGGAGTCAAACTCGTAATCATGGTTTCCATCATTTGGGTGGCTACGATCACGGGAATTCGAGCCATTTTGGCTTTGCGAATCAACTCTTTTTGAACAAGAGGTACTTCATGAGCAGGAAGTTCAACACCAAGGTCCCCACGGGCAACCATTAATGCATCACAATAAGCAACTATCTTGTCGATGTTCTCTAATGCTTCAGGCATTTCTATTTTGGCTACAATCGGAATTTTATATTCAGAATGCTCAGCAATCAAATCCTGCAAGTCTTTTAAATCTTGTGGTGTTTTTACAAAAGAAAGGGCAATCCAGTCTACTTTTTGTTCGATGGCAAAAATAGCATCGGCAATATCCTTTTCGGTCATTGCAGGAAGTGATATTTTTGTGTTCGGTAGATTAACTCCTTTTTTAGATTTCAATTCGCCACCTTGTATTACTCTTGCAACAACTTCTGTTTTTTTGTCTGTTTCAACAATTTCAAAAATTAGTTTTCCGTCATCCAATAAAATTCTTTCGCCAGGATTGACATCATTCGGAAAGTTCTTATATTTCATGAATACTTTTTGGGCAGTACCCAGTATGTCTTCGGCGGTTGTAAACGTAATTAAATCTCCGTCATTTACTACAACTCCTTCATTCATAACTCCTACGCGAAGTTTTGGTCCTTGTAAATCACCAAGTATTGCTGTAGTATATCCATATTCGTCATTTAGCCCACGGATGATGTTAATCTTTTCTTTAACATCAGAATAGTCTGCGTGAGAAAAGTTAACCCTAAACACATTTACTCCAGCATCAATCATATCTTTTATGATTTCTCTAGTGCTACATGCAGGCCCAAGTGTGGCTACAATTTTGGTTTTTTTGTTTGTAATCATTTGTATTAAAAAATTAAATTGTTTTTTGATTTTATTTGATTTGTATCTACGGTATATACGGCAGATATGTTATCAATGGTATTTAATATTGTTTTTATTTTCGACACATCCATAGTATCCTCTGTATTTTCGATTTTTAAAAAGAAATCTGCTTTTTTAAATTCTGGCAGCAAGAAAACTTTCGTCGTAATTTCCATGGTTACATTTGAAAATAAATTTTGGAGTGTATCTTTTTTCTGTTGCGACACCTCGTTTTTATTTTGAATCAAATTCCAGGAAATTGCTTTCTCCAGGTCATAATAGTAAAATCGGGAAAAATTTGTTTCCCCTTCTTTTATATTAATCTGAACTTCATCCTTACTTTTGCTTAAATTTATCGGCAGTTTTTGATTGATGAAATAAGCCAATCGGAAATCTTCTAATGAAGTATGGATAGCGATAAGATTGTAATCTATTTCGTCAAATTCGCCAAGATCCAATTTGTGAATTGCCATTTCATGATAAAATAAGTTGTAAATATAGTGTATCTAGCGAAGTTATGACGCACTAAATCAGCATGTTTTAGGTAATTTACTAACGAAAACGTTATAGTTTTAAGGAAATGGATATTATTTTTTGTCCATTTTATCCTGAAATGCAAAAAAGGCGCGCTGCGATGCTTTTTCTTCCGCCTTCTTTTTTGAAGTCGCTCTTGCTTTCGCAATTACTTTGCCTTCAATGCTCAATTTCACGCCAAATAAACGTTGGCCGTCGATTGCGTTATCTTCGAAAATATCATAATGAAATATCTTTTTTTCTTTCTGGCACCATTCTATAACCAAGCTTTTGTAACTGATTACCTTTCCTTCTAAACGTGAAATATCGACATAAGGGATAACAACTCTTTTTTGTATGAATTTTTCGCAGTGGTCATAACCGCTGTCTAGGTAAATTGCCCCTATTAAAGATTCGAAAATGTTTCCGTGAATGTTCTCTCCAAAATGTTGAATAGGAACTTTGCTTTCTATAAAACGGATAAGATTGAGATCCTTACCCAATTCATTGAGATGCTCTCTACTTACAATTTTTGACCGCATTTTCGTGAGGTAACCTTCGTCACCATGCGGCGCCTCTCTGAAAAGATATGCCGCAATTACTGCACTTAACATGGCATCGCCTAGAAATTCCAAACGTTCGTAGTTAATGATGTTCCCAATGGGATCAAGACGACTGGAAGAGCGGTGAGTAAATGCTTTTTTATAATAATCTAAATTTTTAGGGGGGAACCCTAAAATTGTTTTGATAGCATCAAAAAAAATCCCGTCTTCTGGAGAACGGGATTTTGTAAATATTTTTCTTAATCTATTCATTTAAATTAGAATTCTAATTTTTTAACCAATACACAAGCGTTATGTCCACCAAAACCAAAAGTATTACTCATGACCACTTTCATGTCTCTTTTTTGGGCAACATTGAAGGTAAAGTTTAGTTTTGAATCAATATTTTCGTCATCCGTAAAATGATTTATCGTAGGAGGAACTATTCCGTATTTCATAGATAGAATGGATGAAATAGTTTCAACTGCTCCGGCCGCACCTAGCAAGTGACCGGTCATTGATTTTGTTGAATTCAAGTTCATGGTGTAAGCATGTTCACCAAAAACATGTTCAATGGCTTTAGATTCCGCTAAATCGCCAAGAGGAGTAGAAGTCCCGTGCATATTGACACCATCAACATCAGTTGGCTTTAAGCCAGCATCCCTCAAACAGTTCAACATTACATTTTTGGCACCCAAACCTTCAGGATGTGGAGCCGTTATATGATAGGCATCAGCTGACATACCGCCACCACCAATTTCACAATAGATATTGGCACCACGGGCAATTGCATGCTCATACTCTTCAAGAACTAAGGCGCCTGCGCCTTCCCCTAACACAAATCCATCTCTGTCTTTGTCCATTGGTCTGGAAGCTGTTTTTGGATCGTCATTTCTTGTTGATAGCGCATGCATGGCATTAAAGCCACCCATTCCTGCGATAGTTACCGCAGCTTCTGAGCCACCGGTTACCATCACGTCTGCGTGTCCTAATCTGATATAATTAAATGCGTCAATGATTGCGTTTGTAGAAGAAGCACAAGCCGAAACGGTTGCGAAGTTTGGACCTCTAAAACCATATTTAATGGAAATATGACCACAAGCAATATCCGAAATCATTTTTGGAATAAAGAAAGGATTAAATTTTGGAGTACCGTCACCGGCGCAATAGTTCAACATTTCTATTTGAAAGGTTTCCAAACCGCCAATTCCCGAGCCCCAAATAACTCCGGCTCTGTCTTTATCCAGTTTTTCAAAATTGAAAGCGGCATCATTGATCGCTTCTTCAGATGAAACCATGGCATATTGAGCATAACGGTCCATTTTTCTGGCTTCTTTTCTGTCCAAGAAATCTTCGGCATTAAAGTTTTTCAATTCGCAAGCAAATTTAGTCTTAAACTTTGCAGGGTCAAAATACGTTATTGGAGCAGCACCACTTACACCGCCGATAAGAGCGTTCCAATATTCTTGAATATTATTTCCAATAGGAGTAAGAGCACCTAAACCTGTAACAACAACTCGTCTTAATACCATATCTTCTTTATTTTGTTATCTTTAAACAAATAAAACCCATGCTTTCTTTGCCGTATTTTTATTACAAAAGAGCCATGGGTATTACAATAAATATCTTTTGATTGAAATTCAATCTGAATCTAATTTTTAAAAAAAATAATAACACCCGCATGCAAGGTTGCAAGCGGGTGCTTAAATTATTATTTTTTAGCTTCCTCGATGTAAGAAATAGCTTGACCAACAGTAGCAATGTTTTCTGCTTGATCGTCTGGAATTTGAATGTCAAATTCTTTTTCGAATTCCATAATAAGCTCAACAGTGTCTAACGAATCAGCCCCTAAATCATTAGTGAAGCTTGCTTCTGTTACAACTTCGTTTTCGTCAACGCCTAATTTGTCTACAATAATCGCTTTTACTCTTGATGCAATGTCTGACATAATCTTTAATTTTAGAATTTAATTTGTTGGCAAAAATAAAAAACTTTATTTTAAAACAACGAATAAGTTGATAAATGTGACATCTAATTTATAAAATAAATTTAAACAAAGACTTGCCAATGTTATTTATTTTGAATTATTATTCTTTTTTTTGCGTAATATAAATTGGAGAAATCATGAAAAAAATAGTTGTTTTTGCTTCCGGATCGGGTACGAATGCTGAAAACATCATCAAGCATTTCGCTTCAAATGAAACGGTAACGGTAGTGGCCGTTTTTACAAATAATGCTAATGCCAAGGTTATTGATAGAGCTATAAATAATAATATACCGGTTGAGGTTTTTTCCAAGACCGAACTTATTGAAGGTAAAATACTACATAAATTAACACTGATTCAGCCTGATTTAATTGTTCTCGCGGGTTTTTTATTAAAATTCCCGGAAAGCATTACCGCTGCATATAACCATAAAATAATAAATATTCATCCGGCTTTATTACCTAAATATGGCGGCAAAGGAATGTATGGTATGAACGTTCATAAAGCAATCGTAGATAATAAGGAAAAGGAAACGGGAATTACGATTCATTACGTAAACGAACATTACGATGAGGGCGGAGTCGTTTTCCAAAAAAAAATAGTTTTGACGGGAAGCGAATCAGCAGAGGAAGTTGCAGAAAAGATACATGAATTGGAACAAGAATGCTTTCCTTTAGTGATCGAAAAATTGATAACCAACAACGCATAGCAGTGGATACTTACGAAGTGCATATTTATACTGATGGCGCTGCCAAAGGAAATCCAGGTCCCGGTGGTTACGGAGTTGTTATGGAATGGGTTGGAAAACCTTATAAAAAAGAATTTTATGAAGGTTTTCGACTTACTACTAATAATAGGATGGAATTATTGGCTGTGATTGTAGGTTTGGAAAAGCTAAAAAATCCCAATACCAAAGTTTTGGTAATTTCGGATTCTAAATATGTGGTGGATTCAGTTGAAAAAAAATGGGTTCTGGGATGGGAAAAAAAGGGCTTTGTTGACCGGAAAAATTCGGATTTATGGAAGCGTTTTTTGGTTGTTTACAGAAAGCACAAAGTGGACTTCAAATGGATTAAAGGTCACAATAACCATGTTCAAAACGAAAGATGTGACGAATTAGCGGTTATGGCCTCTATGCAAAAGCAACTTTCTGTTGATGAGTTTTATGAAAAAGAAGTCGATAAGTTGTTGTAAGTATTGAAATTGCAGGGTTGTAAATTGGCAAAACTTTACAATTGTTAGTCTTTGCAATTTTATACTTTATAAACTATCTTTGCGCCTTAATTCGAATCTCAAATAAATGAATAAATTATTGATTGTTGGAACAGTTGCTTTCGACGCCATTGAAACTCCTTTTGGCAAAACAGATAAAATTTTAGGTGGTGCAGGAACATATATAGGGTTGTCCGCCTCTTTTTTTAATTTACAATCGGCCATAGTTTCTGTAGTTGGAGACGATTTTCCACAAGAATATTTAGATTTATTGATCGAAAGGAACGTAGATATTTCAGGTCTGGAAGTGGTTAAGGGCGGAAAAACTTTCTTTTGGAGCGGTCGCTACCATAACGATCTGAATTCCCGAGATACTCTTGACACTCAATTGAATGTTTTGGCTGATTTCCAACCTAAAGTACCGCAAAATTATAAAAATGCCGATGTGGTGATGCTAGGAAACTTGCATCCATTAGTACAAAGCAGTGTTTTGGACCAGATGGAAACAAAACCAAAATTAGTGGTTTTAGACACAATGAATTTTTGGATGGATTGTGCCCTACCTGAATTATTGGAAGTGATAAAACGGATAGACGTCATAACTATCAATGACGAAGAGGCCAGACAACTCTCGGGGGAATATTCGTTGGTGAAAGCTGCCGCAAAAATTCAAGCGATGGGACCAAAATATGTGGTGATCAAAAAGGGTGAACATGGTGCGCTACTGTTTCACAATAAAGAAGTGTTCTTTGCGCCGGCATTGCCATTAGAAGAAGTGTTTGACCCAACAGGTGCCGGAGACACTTTTGCTGGCGGATTTGCAGGTTTTATTACCCAAAGCGAAAACGTTTCATTCGAGAACATGAAAAATGCCATTATATATGGTTCAAATTTAGCCTCATTCTGTGTGGAGAAATTTGGGACCGACAGAATGGTTGATTTAGATAAAGAAGAAGTGATGTCAAGATTGCAACAGTTCAAGTCTTTGACACAATTTGAAATAGCATTGTAATACCTTGAAACCTCGGAAACGGGGTTTTTTTGATTTATATTTAATAGGGAGTTAGGGTTCAGTTTCCCTTTTATTTGTAAGAATTTATTATTAGAAACAACAACACAACAAATAACTACACAATGAGCGATGCGTTACAACATGAATGTGGGATAGCCTTAGTTAGACTGCTTAAACCGCTTGAATTTTACAAAGAGAAATACGGAAGTGCATTCTACGGGATACAAAAAATGTACCTCCTTATGGAAAAGCAGCACAATCGCGGACAAGATGGTGCTGGATTCGCAAGTATAAAACTGGACATGGAACCGGGGGAACGCTATATAAGTAGAGTCCGTTCTAATCATGCGCAGCCCATTCAAGATGTTTTTGCGCAAATAAATGACAGGATAAATGAGGAAATGGCTTCTCATCCTGAATATGCGGATGATGTGTCTCTCCAAAAAGAGAACATTCCTTACATTGGAGAATTGTTTTTGGGACACGTTCGTTACGGTACTTTTGGAAAGAATAGCATCGAAAGCGTTCATCCTTTTTTGCGTCAGAACAACTGGATGCACAGAAATCTGATTTTGGCCGGAAATTTCAATATGACCAACGTAAAGGAGCTTTTTCAAAGTTTGGTGGAATTGGGTCAGCATCCGAAAGAAATGGCGGATACGGTTACCGTTATGGAGAAAATAGGACATTTTCTTGATGATGCGGTAACTGATTTGTACCAGGAATGTAAAAATGATGGTTTGACCAAAAGAGAAGCATCAGCAGTAATCGCCGAAAAACTCGATGTAGCCAGAATCTTGACAAGAGCTTCTAAAAATCTGGATGGAGGTTATGCTATGGCAGGACTTTTAGGACATGGCGATTCTTTTGTTTTTAGGGACCCGGCAGGGATTCGCCCCGCTTACTACTATCAGGATGATGAAGTGGTGGTTGTGGCTTCGGAAAGACCAGTAATTCAAACCGTATTTAATGTCCCTTTTGAAAAAGTGCATGAAATAGATCCGGGAAGCGCATTGATAATTAAGAAAAACGGAACCGTTTCGATGCAAGAGATTCTTGTGCCAACGGTAAAAAAAGCATGTTCATTTGAGAGAATTTATTTTTCCAGAGGTAGCGACGCTGAAATATACCAAGAAAGAAAAAATTTAGGGAGATTGATTCTGCCTGCTGTTTTGAATGCCATAGATGAAGACACGGACAATACTGTTTTTTCATACATCCCAAATACTGCCGAAACATCCTTTTACGGATTGGTTGAAGCGGCACAGGATTTCTTAAACCAAAGAAAAAATAATTACATTCTCAAAAACAGAAGTAAATTAACCAAGGAATCTTTACAGGAACTTCTGGCGGTAAAAATACGAACTGAAAAGGTGGCTATTAAAGATGCTAAACTAAGAACGTTTATTACCGAAGACAGCAGCCGGGATGATCTAGTGGCTCATGTTTATGATGTAACCTACGGTGTGATTAAACCAACTGATAACTTAGTGATTATTGATGACAGTATCGTAAGAGGAACTACATTGAAAATGAGTATTATCAAGATGATGGATCGTTTGAATCCAAAAAGGATTGTTGTCGTTTCCTCGGCGCCTCAAATAAGGTATCCCGATTGTTATGGAATTGACATGGCAAAATTAGAAGGTTTAGTGGCTTTTAAAGCGGCATTGGAATTGTTGAAAGAAAGAAATTTGTATCATATCGTTGATGAAGTTTACGCCAAGTGTAAAGCGCAAGAGAACTTTAAAGACTCCGAGGTAGTAAATTATGTTACCGCAATTTATGAGCCATTCCAACCTCAAGAGGTTTCTGATAAAATAGCTCAAATGTTGAGCTCCCCAGAAATAAATGCCGAAGTGAAAATTATATTTCAAACGGTGGAAGATTTGCATACCGCTTGCCCGAAAAATCTTGGGGATTGGTACTTCACCGGTGACTATCCGACACCAGGAGGTAACAGGGTTGTGAATCGCGCATTTATGAATTTTTATGAAGGAAAAGACGCAAGAGCGTATTAGAAATCACGTAATCGTGTAATTTGACGACTTTATGGGTTGTTCAACTAAAATATTTGGTTACAA
>NZ_DATBVQ010000193.1:0-30845 GCF_036515215.1 Flavobacterium sp. | reverse complement strand
GCAATTGTAACCTCTTAAGGTGGTTATTGCGGCGGGGCTCACCTCTTCCCATCCCGAACAGAGTAGTTAAGCCCGCCTGCGCAGATGGTACTGCAGTTATGTGGGAGAGTATGTCGTCGCCTTTCTTTAAAAAACCCTGTTCATTTATTTGAATAGGGTTTTTTTGTGCATAAAAAATTTGCCGTCAGAAAAATAGTGTTTATAAAAATAGAAAACTGTGTTTTCTATTTTTATTAATATTATTTTAGCTCATTATATATAATGGTTGGCATATTTTAATATATTTTTCCATTGTCCTTTTTATATTATCACCATCATTAAATGCATATGAATGAAATTACTTAATAGTTGTTTTTTTTTATATTTTATTTTTACATACTCACTATTTGGACAATATTTACCTTCCAAAAATTATACAACCGCTGATGGCTTGCCCAACAATGCAGTTCGCTCGTTATTTTTAGATTCCAATGACATTTTATGGGTTGGAACGGAGAATGGTATTTCCAAAATGGAAAATGGCTCCTTTTCTAATTTAGATGAGTCCGATGGATTAGGGCACAACAGCTGTTGGGATGTATCCCAGGACATATACGGGAATATGTGGTTTGCCAGTTACGGAGGAGGGGTAAGTAAGTTTGACGGTAAAAAATTCACTGTTTTTACAACTAAGAATGGTTTGGCTTCAAATAATGTGCGCAAAGTTTTTTCTTTTAAAAACAAAATCTATCTGGGCACAGAAAAAGGAGTTTCAATTATAGATGTCAATACGAGTAAAGTTACTTCCGCAATAAATAATAAACCCCATTTCGGGGTGTTCATCGTAAGTGATTTTTTTATTCATGATAAAGAAGTGTACTTCTCTACTTGTAATGAGGGGCTTTTTAAGCTAGATGAATCTGGCACTGTCGCGAGAACAGTTTCCGTTTTAGAATATAAGATTACTGGTAAGGATACTGATCCGCACGCTTATAGTATAGGCTATTATGATTCTATAGTTTATAGCAGCAACAAAGGCTTTGTCGACGCCTTCAGTTTCGACAGTACAAAAAATATCAATTCCTCCACCTTTCCTTTTGGACAATCGATTGTGTGGCAATACACAAAAGACAAACGTGATGTTATTTATGCTGCGGCTTGGGGTGTTTTTGATAATAGCGGTGGGCTTTTTCAAATAGTTGACAATAAGATGATCAATATTTCAGATTATTACGGTATTGATTCCCAAAGCTTACTCAATGTTGTTTATGATAAAGCAAAAGACGTTCTTTATGTAGGCTCCAAGGACAAAGGGGTATTTGAGGTGCGTTTAAATAAAATGATTGCCCGCAATTTGTTCGGAGGGAAAACGATAGTTGATTTTGAAAAATTGGGAGATCAAAAAATCATTCTTCACAATAGAGGAATAACTATTTTGAGTGCTTCGCAAAAAGTTTTAAAAACGATTTCTTTGTCGGATTTCAAAAGCAAAGAGCTTAGTTATGTACGGGACTCTAGTAATCGATTGCCAAAGCATGCTGATGGTTTTTTCGAATTGGATTATAATATACCTGCCAAAGGAATCGAATTTTATAAGATTGTAAAGCATGACACATCTTTTTGGGTCAGCAGCAATATAGGAGTCTTTGAAATTAATTTTAATGGTAAAATCATAAGCTATATACCTATTCATACTTATGAATTTGGTTTCACAGGAAACAACAAATTTTTTGAAACGAATCCTTATGGAGGAATTCATGTTTATGATAACATTTATAGTCTAAAAGTTAATTCAGTAGATGAAAAAACTACCGCCATTGTAGACATATTAAATCATAATCAAAAAACGTATCTACTGTCTGTTTTTAGCGGATTGTATGTACATCGTGACAACCGATTTCACTCTTATTTAGCCCAAGGTATTTGGAACGAAAAAAAGTTCAAACATATCGTGATAAACAATAAGGGCCAACTGATTTTAGCTTCCGAGTTTGGTGATGTTTTTATCGTAGATGATAAAAAGTCATTTAAAATATTAAAAACTATTCCAAAAGACAAAATTGAAGGAAATACCATATCGTTTCTTGAGGCTTATAAAGATTACGTAATTATTGGAACCGAAAAAGGGATTAATATTTATCAAAATGGAAAAATTAGGGTAATTGATAAGCAGCTAGGACTAAAGGATTGCGTATTTACTGCTTCACGAATTTTTGAAAATCAGTTATGGATAGGGGTTAAAAAAGGATATTATATAGTTGATTTAAACACTCTTACAAAAGAGCAGCCAACGGTTTCAAAGTTAGTTATTAGTGGAATAGCCATCAATAATATTCCTTTAGCTAAATCGAATTTCAACTGGTTCCATTATGCTTCGAATGAATTGAGTCTTGATTATAATCAGAATTCCATATCGATTGATTTTATTCCTGAAGGGCATGCTATTGCAGATAAATTGAAATTTAGGTATCGTTTAAAGAGTTCGAATCGTTGGAGTCCATACAGTGATAAAACCAAATTGTTTTTGGCTTATTTGCCTTATGGCGATTATTTAGTTGAAGTGGAAGTACTAGATTTGAATGCGGGGAAATCTACTATATTTAAACTGCTTAAGGTTCGTATTTCGCCACCATTTTGGTTTGCTTGGTGGTTTATAGCCCTCATCTTCCTGTTTGCTTTGGGAGTTGTATTTTATTTAGTTGTTCGCAAAAAAAATAAAGTTAGAAACAAAGCAATCATGGAGCGGCAAATAACTGAAGCAAAGTTTGAAGCCTTGTCAAATCAGATGAATCCGCATTTTATTTATAATGCTTTGAACTCCATTCAGCATTTCGTAGGAACAAATGATGAATATAATTCGACACTTTACATCAGTGAATTTGCGGGTCTGATGAGAAAGACTTTAAAAAATTCGCCCAAACATACCATTTCAATCGAAGATGAAGTCGAATATTTAAACAGTTATATTTATATTGAAAATATGCGATTTAGTGATCGTGTTTCATGCGACATTTATATTGACCATTCGGTTGATGAAAAGCTAATTGAGATTCCTCCTATGTTGATTCAGCCCTTCGTTGAAAATGTATTTGCCCACGCTTTTGATGAGTCTTTTCTCTTTCCAAAACTGAATATTTCATTCCAAATGATTGATGAATATGTTTTAGAGTGTAAGATAATTGATAACGGAAAGGGGCTAAATGCGTCCAAGAAATCCAAATTTCATGTTTCTAGGGGAATCGCATTAGCCAGGGAACGCATTGTTTTGTTGCAAAAAAACAATTTAGACCCTATAAGCATTGATTTTACAGAAGATAACGGAACTACAGTTACTATTCATTTATTTGTTCGCGCATAAGTTTTTCTTGGCAGAACAATAAAACTAAAAAACTGTGGTCCTGATGCCCTTATTCAAATTAATTATTTTCTGACTTTAACTTTTGTTCAATTTAATATTTTGTTGCAGCTACTAAAAAAAAGCTAAATTAGAGTATTATTTTTTTTTAAATTTTCATCTATGGAAAGAAGATCCTTTATAACTGCTGCAACCTTAGCGTCTGCCGCTCTTAGTACTTTTTTGGTTTCAAGCTGTAATACTAAAATAAATGAGGAAGTAGAGCCTATTCCGAATTCGGATATAGCCTTTGAACTGGACGAAGAAACGATCAGTAGCTTAAGGGAGAAATTATCTTCGGGTAAATATAGTTCAGAACAGTTAGTCAGAATGTATTTGGAACGTATAGAATCTATTGATAAAAATGGAGTAAAATTAAACGCCGTAATCGAAATTAATCCTGATGCGATTGCCTTGGCTAAAATGATGGATTCGGAAATGAAATCAGGTGAGAGTAGGGGGCCCTTGCATGGAATTCCAATACTGATAAAAGACAATATTGATACAGGGGACAAAATGCAAACTACGGCAGGTTCATTGGCACTTGTAGGCAATGTTGCAAGTGATGATGCTTTTGTCATAAAAAAAATAAGAGAGGCAGGAGCTATATTAATTGGCAAAACGAATTTAAGTGAATGGGCCAATTTTAGGTCTACGTCTTCTTGTTCCGGTTGGAGTAGTAGGGGGGGACAAACCAAAAATCCCTATGTTTTGGATCATAATCCATGTGGTTCAAGCGCAGGATCGGGTGTAGCTGTTTCGGCTAATCTTTGTGTTGTTGCCATTGGCACAGAAACGGACGGCTCGGTGGTATGTCCTGCTTCCGTTAGCGGAATTGTAGGGATTAAACCAACTGTTGGATTAGTCAGTAGAGGCGGTATTATTCCAATTTCAAGTACTCAAGACACAGCAGGACCTATGGCAAGGACAGTTACTGACGCTGCCATTTTATTAGGGGTCATGACAGGTATAGATGATCAGGACCTTGTTACCCTAGAAAGCAAAGGAAAGGCCCTTAGCGATTACACCGCATTTCTTGACTTGCATGCTCTAAATGGAAAAAGAATAGGAGTAGAACGTAAACTTCAAGGAAAGAATCAATTTATGCATGCACTTCAGCAAAAAACGATTGATTTGTTAAAAAGTAAAGGTGCTACGATCATAGAAATTGATTACCTGGATGAAATTAACAAATTAGGAGAAGATGAGTTCGAAGTAATGCAATTTGAATTCAAAACAGGGCTGAACAAGTACCTAAATTCCTCCAATGCCAATGTAAAGAGCTTGAAAGAAGTTATTGATTTTAACAATGTTAATGAAGATAATGCAATGCCGTACTTCAAACAAGAAACTCTAATTAGTTCGAGCGAAAAAGGGAGTCTTACCGATATAAAATATATTGAAGCGGTTAAAAAAAGCCATATAGGGGCAAAAGAAATAATTGATACTGTCATTAGAATAAATAAATTGGACGCTATTTGTGGTTTGACGATGGGGCCGGCTTGTAGTATTGATATGATTTATGGAGATCGCTGGGGCGATGTTTTCTTAACAATGCCAGCAGCAGTCACCGGTTATCCACATATTACTGTACCCTGTGGAATGATTTATGAGTTACCGGTTGGATTTTCGTTTTTTGGTGCGGCTTATTCAGAACCTAAATTAATAAGTATAGCTTTCGCTTATGAACAAGCGTCAAAAAAAAGAATGAAACCAAGTTTCAAGAAATCATTTTTGTAATATTTATTTACGTTTTGAAATCTGCACGTAAACAATTTATGCAAAATCGTTATAGTATTTTTGAGTGATACTCATTAGATCTATATTTCGAATTTATTTAAATACGATTAAAGTGATGTCAGCAAGTAAAGGATGATACCGAATTCCTCTTTATCAAGATACTGGTCGATAATATAAAGGTGCTTTATTAAAATAGAATACTCATTTTTATTTAGTTTTTAAATAGTAGGCGTGCATAGTATATTTGGCTATATTTGTGTTAATTAAAATGACAAATCATGATAAAACCTACGCTGACTTCTCTTTTGGGCATTAATCGCCCCGTTATAATGGCACCCATGTTTCTTGTTTCGAATACTAAAATGGTTATTGAAGGCATGAAATCTGGTGTTGCGGGTTGTATTCCCGCATTAAATTATCGCACATTGGAAGAGTTGCGTGCTTCAGTCATCGAACTTAGGGAAGCCAAAGTTGATGGTGGAAGTTTCGGTTATAATTTGATCGTGAATAAATCGAATATTAAATACAAAGATCAGTTAACGGTATTGTGCGAGGAAAAAGTAGATTTTATAATTACCTCTTTAGGATCGCCCGAAGAGACTATTAGGCAAGCCCATAAGGTAGGGATCAAAGTTTTTTGCGATGTTACCGACTTGGCTTTCGCCAAAAAGGTAGAAAGCTTAGGGGCCGATGCTTTGATAGCTGTCAATAATCTTGCTGGCGGTCATAGAGGGAATCTTTCACCTGAAGAATTGATTAAGGAGTTAAATTTAAATACCACACTGCCAGTTATCTCAGCTGGGGGTGTCAGTACTAAAAAAGAACTGGACGAAATGCTATCTTATGGTGCCGTTGGGGTATCTGTTGGTAGTCCTTTTATAGCCTCAATTGAATCTGGCGTTTCGCAGGAATACAAGCAGGCTTGTGTTGATTATGGAGCAAAAGATATTATTTTGACCGAGAAAATTTCGGGAACGCCTTGCACGGTTATTAATACTCCCTATGTTCAAAAAGTGGGTACAAAACAAAGTTGGTTAGAAGAGACTTTAAATAAAAATAAAACTTTAAAAAAGTGGGTCAAGATAATCCGATACATGATAGGATCAAATGCAGTCACTAAAGCCGCGACTGAGGTTACTTATAAAACCGTTTGGGTAGCTGGGCCAACTATTGAAAACACTACTTCAATAACTGGCGTTTCTGCAATAGTTAATAAATTGTGCTTGTAGTTTTTAAACAATAAGTGAAATTAAATTGCAATGAATTTATTAATATCGAGCCTTTTTAATCCATATTGTAGCGGATTAAAAAGGCTTTTTAGTAATAAACATTATTTTTCATAAATACCAATGGTCAATTCCCCTTTCGTATTTATCGATGCCCTGTACATACCCGCTGTATTGAATTCCATGGTGATATTGCCCTCCTTGTCCATAGCGACAATTCCGCCGTCACCACCTAGCTTGCTTAGCTTTTTTTGAATCACTTCCTTGGCGGCATTCTCCAGAGATAGTCCTTTGTATTCCATTAAAGCCGAAATATCGTAAGCGACTACATTTCGAATAAAGTACTCTCCCCATCCTGTTGAAGAAACGCCGCAGGTGTTGTTATTGGCATAAGTGCCAGCACCGATAATAGGCGTGTCACCGATGCGACCCCATTTTTTGTTGGTCATTCCGCCTGTAGAGGTTCCTGCAGCCAGATTTCCGTTTTTGTCTAAGGCCACGCAACCCACGGTCCCAAATTTATTGTCTTTGATGAAGGGGTCATAAAAAGAGGTACTACCGGAATTCAGTTCATTTTTTTCCTTTTCTTGCGCTTTGAGTAAAGATTCATATCGATTTTCGGTATAAAAATAGGAAGGATTAACGATCTCGATTCCATTTTCTTTGGCAAAAAACTCGGCACCTTCTCTAGCCAATAATACGTGTTCTGATTTTTCCATTACCGCCCTTGCCAGGCTAATTGGGTTTTTGACAGTAGTTACTCCGGCAACAGCTCCGGCATTCAGCGTTTTACCGTCCATTATAGATGCGTCTAGTTCATTCTTTCCTTGATTAGTGAATACGGCGCCTTTTCCCGCATTGAACAAAGGGGAATCCTCGAGAACGTTGATGGTTTTTTCCACAGCATCTAGGCTAGAACCACCATTCTTAAGGATTGCATAACCCATTTTCACCGCTTCTTCCAGTTTTGACTTGTATTGAGCCTCTAATTCCGGGGACATATTCTTTTTCAGGATGGTACCCGCTCCTCCATGAATAACAATCGCAAAATTCTCACCAGCGGGTGCTTTTACACTTTTGCATTGGACAAACACAAAAATGATTACTAGGAGACAAACGGCGTTTTTCATGGAAGGTTATTTAGGTGGTTTTATTTGTAAATATATAGATAATCTGCTTTTTGCACAAAGTGAATGTATCGATTTCTTAGAAAACAGGAAATGGTTTTTTAAATAGAGAACAAAATCCTATTCAGTTATGATCAGTAATGTTCACTGTAATATTTGCAAATCGAATTAATAGGACATTCAGGACACTTGGGTTGTGGCCGACATATTTCTCTTCCGAGAAAAGAAATGGCCATGCCGATTTCGCCCCATATCTCTTTTGGGAGCACTTGCATCAGTTGTTTTTCGGCTTTGATTCCGTCTTTGGTTTCTGTAATCAAGCCAATTCGAGGTGCTACTCGAATGACATGTAAATCAGCTATTATACCTTCTGCGGGAACCTTGGCTTCGCGCATGATGACATTTGCTGATTTTCGACCGATGCCTTTTAGCGCAACCAGACCGTCCATCGTCAACGGAATATTTTCGTCTTTTTTTAAGGTTTTTGCAATTTCCAACAACCATTTTGCCTTATTGCCAAAATTCCTTACGGTGGAAATGTACGGAATTAATGCCTCTATATTCGATACGGACAGACTTTCCATATTGGGATAAGCATCAAATAACGCGGGTGCGATTTTGTTGATATGGGCATCTGAATCCTGGGCAGATAGCACGACCATCACCAAAAGTTCATATAAATTACGGTGCTCCAACGGATGTTTTCTTCCTTTATATTTCGTTAGAATGGGTTCTAGTTTTTTTGCCCAATCGCTAGAATTTCCAAATAAATCCATTGCGTTATTCTTTAAAGTTAACCGATAACGAATTGACGCAATAACGTTGCCCTGTTTTGGTCGGTCCGTCATCAAATACATGTCCGAGGTGGCTGCCGCAGTTTGCGCAAAGTATCTCCGTGCGTTTCATGCCGTGGGTCAAGTCTGAAACGTATTCTACTTTTCCCGGTATGGATTCATCAAAAGACGGCCAACCGCAATGGGCATCAAACTTAGAGTTGCTTTCAAATAGTGATTCGCTACAAGCACCGCAGCAATATATTCCTTTTTCGTAATGAAGATTGTAGGTTCCCGTATGAGGGCGTTCTGTTCCTTTTTGACGAAGGATTCTATAACGTTCCAAACCCAGTTCCTCTTTCCACTGGTCTTCTGTTTTTTCTACTGGGTATTTCATAGTACGTATTTTTTTGTTAAATGTTTATTAGTTTTTGGTTATGAATTCAATGACTTTTTCAACGACCTCGCGGTTACCTAAAATTTTACGATGCCCTAATCCTTCAGTTAGCATCAGTGTTCCGTTTCGTAAATGTTTGTGTATGTGAATCCCCGCTTTAACTGGGACTTCAGGATCATCTTTATCGTGTACTACCAAAATAGGAATTTCAGTTTCTTTGGCTGCTTCAAAAGCGGAATAATCATTCATTTTTTCTCCATATTTTTTTTCGAAATGCAGTCTTATTCCGGTAGCCAAATTCGGTTGCAGCTCAAGTTTAGCGACAAAATCATCAATGATGTCTTGTACGATATCTCCACTGCCAATGATTGCCGCGCATTTTAACTGAAGCCCTTGTTTGATGGCATTTAATATAGACATTCCACCCAAGGAGTGCCCAACGGCTGCGTCAAACGGACCGTATTGTTTGTCTATTTCCAGGATAGCGGCTATAAAATCGGTCATAATGCCATTATTACCGGGTGATTTTCCGTGGGCAGGTGCATCAAAACTGACCGTTGAATAGCCAAATTTAAGCAATTCATCGGCGATTTTTACTAATTGAGTTCCACGCCCGGACCAACCATGAACCAATAAGATTTTCTTTTCGCATTCGCCATATTCATATACAACTACTTGTTTATTAAGCCTTGGAATATTTATCAGTTTTTGGACACTATTTTGGTCCATTTGTAATTCTCTTTTTGGAATTTTATGTTTTATGGGGGTTGTAAATAATTTAGCGGCGTACAATACGGCCAGTTTTGGAGAAATAAAAGAGATAAACTTACCGCTAAGCAATATAAACTTAGGAATTTTCAATGATTGCGTATGATTGGAAGTTTTTTTTGTCATATCGATAAATTTTTAAGAGTGCTTTTATTTTATTAATTTTTCACTAAATTTAGAAAAACATAAAAGTAGTATAATTAGTAAAATTTCAGCCCCTTAATTGGCAATTACATTTAGGAAAGAATGGCTCCGATAGATTATTGGGTCGCCCAAATAGAATTGTAAATAGTTGATGAAAAATATAATTAATAAATGGAAATATTTCATATAAGTGCAGAGTGTTACCCTGTAGCAAAAGTGGGCGGATTAGCTGATGTTGTTGGAGCTTTACCAAAATACCAAAATAATGCGGGACATCTAGCAAGGGTTGTAATACCTTGTTACGATACAAAGTTTAAAAAAGAGAATGAATTTGATTGCGTCCATTGGGGTACGGTAAAATTAGGGAAATTTAATTTTTCTTTTAGCGTCCTCAAAGAAAGCACCGATAAATTAGGATTTGAACTGTATCTTGTAGAAATTCCGGAACTATTTGACAGGAAGAACGTCTATGGATATGAAGACGATATCGAACGATTTTTGTCTTTCCAAATCGCGACTTTAGATTGGATAATTGGAAGAGCCGGAAAGCCTGATGTAATTAATTGCCATGATCACCATACGGGACTAATTCCTTTTATGATGTTGTATTGCAACAAATATCAAAAATTACGAAACACTCCCTCAATGATTACAATACATAACGGTTTGTATCAAGGGCAATTCGGATTTGATAAATTACATTATTTGCCTGAGTTTGACTTATCTCACGTAAACGTGCTGGAATGGGATAACTGCATCAATTCATTGGCGGTTGGCATAAAATGTGCTTGGGCAGTCACTACGGTTTCCCCAAATTATCTGAACGAAATCAATTATTCCGCCAACGGACTTGAGTCGTTGTTTAATGTCGTTCGTTACAAATCAAAAGGAATATTAAACGGAATCGATACTGAAGTTTGGGATCCTGCAAAGGACAAAATGTTAGAGAAAAATTACTCCGTGGCCAATTTTGAAATAGGCAAACAGCAGAATAAGGAAATACTTTGTGCCCTTTTTAATTTGGACCCAACAAAACCATTATTCAGCTTTATAGGCCGATTGTTGGAAGAAAAGGGAGGGGATTTGTTGCCGCATGCCACCGCGTTGGCGATGTCCGAGAACTACAAGGAAATCAATATTCTGATTCTAGGTTCGGGTAACCCCGAAATTGAAAATCAACTAAATCATTTGTTGCCTGATTATAAGGGGAATTACAATACTTTCATTGGATATAATGAGGAGTTGGCCCATCTAATTTATGCTGGTGCCGATTTTTTACTGATGCCATCAAGGGTCGAGCCTTGCGGATTAAATCAAATGTACTCCTTACGATACGGCACGATTCCAATTGTGCGAAGAACAGGAGGTTTAAAAGACACCGTGATTGATTTTGGAGATAATGGAAACGGCATCTGTCATGATCAAGCTTCGGTAGGAGATATTTGTTATTCAATTCAAAGAGCGATACAGTTATATCAGGATAAAGAAAATTTAAATAAAATTCGAAAGGTAGGAATGCTCACTGACCATTCCTGGGAAAGAGTTTGTCAAGAATATATAGAGGTGTATAATTTAATAATTAACAAGGTATGAAAGCTAAAAAGAAAAATGTAATTGCAATTATTTTGGGAGGAGGTCAAGGATCCAGATTATACCCATTGACCGAAACCAGGTCTAAACCAGCCGTACCGATAGGAGGGAAATATAGATTAGTGGATATCCCAATTTCAAATTGTATGAATTCAGATATCTATAGAATGTTTGTTTTGACACAATTCAATTCGGCTTCATTAAATGCGCATATTAAAAACACCTATAACTTTAGCGTTTTCAGCCATGCCTTTGTTGACATTCTTGCCGCAGAGCAAACCCCTGATAATCCAACTTGGTTTCAAGGGACCGCTGATGCGGTTAGACAATGTATGCCTCATTTTTTAAACCACGATTTTGATTATGCATTAATTCTTTCTGGAGATCAATTGTACCAAATGGATTTCAATGACATGATTGAAGAACATATTAAGAATCAGGCTGATATAACTATAGCCACATTGCCGGTAAATGCGAAGGATGCTCCAGAGTTTGGAATTTTAAAAACAAACAGTGAAAATTATATTGAATCTTTCATTGAAAAACCTGCCAAGGAACTTTTATCAGAATGGAAATCGGATGTTAGCGAGCTGATGAAATACGAGGAGAAGCACTATTTAGCTTCAATGGGAATCTATATTTTCAACAAGGATTTGCTGGTGGATATCATGTCAAATAAGGAAACTAAAGATTTTGGAAAAGAAATTATTCCTCAAGCGGTGGGCCATAAAAAGATATTGAGCTATCAATATGAGGGTTACTGGACAGATATTGGTAATATTGATTCCTTCTTTGAAGCTAATATTGGATTAACGGATGATATACCGAAATTCAATTTGTTTGATAACGACAATAAAATTTACACCAGACCGAGATTGTTGCCTCCCTCAAAATTTCAAAAAACACTTTTAGACAGGTCTTTAATTTCCGAAGGTTGTATTTTAAATGCCAAAGAAATTAATCATTCGGTGATAGGTATCCGTTCGAGAATTGGCGATGGAACGATTATCCAAAATTGTTACATAATGGGAAATGATTTCTATCAGAATTTGGACGATATGAATGCTGACATTAAAAACGACAAAATATTAATTGGTATAGGCGAGAATTGCTTTATCAGCAATGCGATTGTCGATAAGAATTGCAGAATCGGGAATGACGTTTACATCAACGGCGGAAAGCACATGGCGGATTTCTCAAATGAATTGTATGCCATAAAAGACGGGATTGTTGTCATAAAAAAGGGAGCTACGCTGCCGGATAACTATAAGATCAATTAAAGTTTTTAAAGCTGTTTTTTTTAATTAATATTCTATTTTAAAAATTTAGAATTATACAAATACCATATGAGCACAGTTATTTCGCATTCCCTTTTTACTGATTTTGATATTGACTTGTTCAAAGCAGGAAAGCATTACAGATTATATGAAAAGCTTGGTGCGCATTTGATCGAATTAGAGGGTGTAAAGGGCGTTTATTTTGCCGTTTGGGCTCCAACTGCCCGTTCAGTATCTGTTGTGGGGGACTTTAATTTTTGGACACAGGGGGAGCATCAACTTGAAGTACGCTGGGATTCCTCAGGCATCTGGGAAGGTTTTATTCCAAATGTTGAAAAAGGAGCAACCTATAAATATAAAATACAATCGAATAATGACGGAATAATTACCGAAAAAGCAGATCCCTTCGCTTTTTATTGCGAAAAACCTCCCCATACTGCTTCAGTAGTTTGGGATCTCGACTATAAATGGAAGGATACCAAATGGATGAAATCACGTCAGGATCATAATGGATTGGACAAGCCATATTCTGTATATGAAGTGCATTTGGGTTCCTGGAAACGTCATGCTGAGGATAATCGTTTTTTGACTTATCTTGAGTTTGCTGAAGAATTAGTGAATTATGTGAAAGAAACAGGATTTACGCATGTTGAATTTATGCCCATAATGGAGTATCCATACGATCCTTCTTGGGGGTATCAGCTAGTTGGGTATTTTGCGCCGACTTCCCGTTTTGGAAAGCCGCAGGATTTCATGGTATTGGTTGATAAATTGCATCAGGCAGGAATAGGGGTAATCCTAGATTGGGTTCCATCTCATTTTCCGGATGATGCGCATGGACTGGGATTTTTTGACGGATCTAATCTTTTTGAACATCCGGACCGTAAAAAAGGGTACCATCCTGATTGGAAAAGTCTGGTGTTTAATTATGGACGAAATGAAGTTCGTTCCTTTTTAATCAGTAACGCGCTCTTCTGGCTGCAACAGTATCACGCCGACGGACTTCGCGTTGATGCCGTAGCATCAATGTTGTATTTAGATTATTCGCGAGAAGAAGGAGGATGGGAACCTAACATTTATGGGGGAAGGGAAAATCTGGACACTATCAGTTTTTTGAAAGAATTTAATGAAGCGGTTTATTCCAATTTTGATGGTGTACAAACGATTGCCGAAGAAAGTACTTCTTTTCCAATGGTTTCAAGACCAACATCGGTTGGAGGTTTGGGATTTGGAATGAAATGGATGATGGGATGGATGCACGATACATTGGAATATTTTCAAAAAGAAACGGTTTATAGAAAATACCATCAGAATGACCTGACTTTTTCGATGACGTACACGTTTTCCGAGAATTTCATGTTGCCACTGTCCCACGACGAAGTGGTGTATGGGAAAAAATCAATCGCCGGAAGAATGCCGGGCGACGAATGGCAGAAATTTGCGAATTTGCGTTTGCTTTATGGTTATATGTTTACGCATCCGGGAACAAAGCTGTTGTTTATGGGATGTGAATTTGGTCAAAGTTCTGAGTGGAATTTCGAGGAAAGTTTAGACTGGCATTTGTTGCAATATCCGTTTCATGAGGGCATAAAAAAAATAATTACGGATTTAAACGGATTATACAAGAAGCAGCCAGCCCTGTATGAAAAACAATTTAGTCCTGAAGGTTTCGAATGGATCAATTATTCAGATCATCAAAATGCGGTAATCTCCTTTATTCGAAAAGGGGAGAACCCTAAGGACGATGTAGTAGTCGTTTGCAATTTCACGCAAATAGTTCGGGACAATTATAGAATTGGCCTTCCAAGGAAAGGAAAACTTATTGAAATTTTTAATAGTGACGCAAAAATATACGGTGGTAGCGATATAGCGAATCCCGGCAAATTAACGATTGAGGCCTCGCCATATGACGGCAGGGATTACTCGATAGAATTGCAACTGCCTCCGCTGAGCGTTTCTGTTTTTAAGATTTCATAAGATTTCAGAAAAAACTTAACATTATAAACAGTATTGATCCCATAGGTTAATGCTGTTTCTTTTTAGTGAGAACGATTACAACGATTTCGTAAATAAAAGGATTAGTTATAATAGCGAACTGCCTTTTTTGTATTTTTGACACCAGATAAAGCCCTTACTTTTAACAATATATATATTATGATTACAAACACAGAATTAGAATTTAAAGGAGATTTATATCCATCAAAAATAATTTCTTTTGAACATGATGTTGACTCGGTCTATTTTCACACAGACAATAGCGTTATATTAAAAGTTACCGTAATACGAGATAGTTTAATTCGTTTTCGTTATACAACGAAAGGATATTTCAGCAACGATTTTTCGTATGCCATAGACAAAAGTCATTCACACGGTTATAATTTTTTGGAGGTAACAGAAGAAGCTGAATTTTACCGGATACAAACCAGTAAGGTAAAATGTGTGATTCAAAAAACAGACATGAGATTGTCGATCTTAGATTTGAATGAAAATGTCTTGCTCGAAGATGAGTTGGGTTTTCATTGGGAAGAAAGTTATGAGTTTGGAGGCAATATCGTCAAAATGAGCAAAGCTTCAAAGGACGGCGAGTGTTTTTACGGGCTTGGGGATAAAGCGACCCAAATGAATTTGAAGGGGAAAAGGCTGGAGAATTTCGCAACCGACCAATATGCTTTTCAAAAAGACCAAGAACCATTATACAAAGTGGTTCCGTTTTATATAGGATTGCAGAACAAACAGGCATATGGAATTTTCTTCGACAATACCTTTAGGACCTTTTTCGATTTTTGTCACGAGAGAAGAAATGTGACTAGTTTCTGGTCAGAAGGAGGTGAGATGAATTATTATTTCATCTACGGTCCGGAGATGGAAGACGTTGTCACGAGTTACACTGACCTAACAGGAAAACCGGAATTGCCGCCTTTGTGGGCATTGGGATACCATCAATGCAAATGGAGCTATTATCCGGAAAGCAATGTAAAGGAAGTGACTGCGAAATTCAGGGAATTAAAGATTCCGTGCGATGCCATTTATTTGGATATCGATTATATGGAAGGGTTTAGATGCTTTACTTGGAATAAGGAATATTTTCCTGACCCAAAACGGATGGTTGCCGAATTAGCCGAAGATGGCTTCAAAACGGTCGTTATCATTGACCCGGGGATAAAAATTGACAAAGAATATTCAGTATATAAAGAGGCTTTGGAAAAAGATTATTTCTGCAAAAGGGCTGATGGTCCTTACATGAAAGGTAAAGTATGGCCCGGGGAATGCAATTTCCCTGACTATACTAATCCCGAAGTCAGGGAGTGGTGGGCCGGTTTGTTTAAGGAATTGATTTCTGATATCGGCGTTAAAGGGGTTTGGAATGATATGAATGAGCCTGCGGTGATGGAAGTTCCCAACAAAACATTTCCGATGGATGTCCGCCATGACTATGACGGAAACCCTTGCAGTCATAGAAAAGCACATAATATTTACGGGACCCAAATGGCCAGAGCCACCTATCACGGTGTGAAACGTTTTGCATATCCAAAAAGACCTTTCATTATTACAAGGTCAGCTTATGCAGGGGCGCAACGATATTCGTCTTCCTGGACAGGTGATAATGTCGCCACCTGGGAGCATCTGTGGATTGCCAACATACAGGTGCAAAGAATGTCCATTTCCGGGATGGGATTCACTGGTTCCGACATCGGTGGATTTGCCGAACAGCCCTCTGGAGAGCTTTATACACGCTGGATTCAGCTAGGTGTTTTTCATCCTTTTTGTAGAACGCATTCCTCCGGGGACCATGGGGACCAAGAACCGTGGGCATTTGATGAAGAAGTGATTGATATCACAAGGAAATTTATTAATATGCGATACCAGTTATTGCCATATTTGTATACCATGTTTTGGCAGTATATCGAAGAGGGAATTCCCATGCTTAAACCTTTAGTGTACTATGACCAAGCGGATACCCAAACACATTATCGAAATGACGAATTTGTATTTGGAAATCAAATATTAGTATGCCCTATTTTAGAACCTAATGCTCTGGGTAGGAGGATGTATGTCCCACGTGGACAATGGTATAACTATTGGACAAATAATTTGGTCACTGGTGGAAAAGAGATTTGGGTGGACACCAAATACGACGAAATACCAGTTTTTGTAAAAGCGGGTGCAATTATCCCAAAATACCCCGTGCAACAGTATGTGGGAGAATTAGAGTTTGACGAATTGACATTGGACTTATATTACAAGGAGGGCAAAGAGAAGTCAGTAGTGTATGAGGACGCGCAAGACGGCTATGACTATAAAAAAGGAAGATACAGCTTCTTGTCATTTCAAGTTACGGGAAAAGAAAAGGAACTTAACATTCAGTTGCACAAAGAAGGGAAATACGATACTAGTTATTCAAAGTATAAAATCAACCTTATTGGATTGCCATTTAAAGTCAAAAGCATAGAAATTGACAATGAAGAAGTTTCATTTGACAGTGTGGCATTTGAAAACAATAATTATCTGATTGTTGATAAGGAATTTAATGTTTTACACATTACGGGAGAATGATAAAAACAAAAAAAATGAAACAATTGTGTTAAATTCTATAACTTCTAAACGCATCTATAGTTGTATTTTTGTTACTATTAAAATCATAAAATTATGAAAAAACAGTCAATACTATTAGGGATTTGCGCGTTAGGGTTATTATTCTCCTGTGCAACTAATCCGATTACTGGAAAAAAAACATTGAATTTCGTATCCAATAGTGAACTTTTCCCTTCGTCATTTCAACAATATGGCACCTTCTTGAAAGAAAACAAAGTGATTTCTGGCACCGCCGACGCCAATAGGGTTGAAAAAGTAGGGGCTAAAATAAAATTAGCCGCCGAGAAATACGTGGCTTACGTTGGACAACCGGAATACCTAAAGGACTACCGTTGGGAATACAAATTAGTTGAAAGTAAAGATGCCAATGCCTGGTGTATGCCAGGAGGGAAAATTGTTGTGTACTCAGGACTATTACCTATAACCAAAGATGAAGCAGGTCTGGCCACAGTTATTGGGCATGAAGTGTCCCACGCTATAGCCAATCACGGTGCGCAACGTATGAGCGCCACCCAACTTCAAGGTCTTGGGGCCGTTGGAGTAGCGGTTGCAACAGGCGGAAAAAGCCAAGAAACACAACAAACATGGCAACAAATTTATGGTGTCGGTTCACAAGTGGGGGTGATGCTGCCTTATAGCAGAAATCATGAAACCGAGGCTGATAAAATTGGATTGACCCTTATGGCAATTGCAGGATATAATCCTGACGAGGCTATTACTTTTTGGATGAGAATGTCGGCCAATTCGCAAGGTCAGGCACCACCACCTTTTTTAAGTTCGCATCCATCTGACGCAAATAGGATTGCTGAGTTAAAAAAATTAATTCCGGAGGCGAAAGCCACTGCGGCAAAATTTGGAATGATATATAAATAGTATTTAATCCAACAGCATACAACAGGAAAGCCAATTCATTCGAATTGGCTTTTTTGTTTTAAATAATCGATATGTATTTAATGTTTCTACTATTTATTGCGTTTGTTTCATAAAAATAAATAAATTCGTATAAAACTAAGAGATATGATAGCGTTACAAAAAGGGGACAAGAAATTAATAAATGCTTGGGCTTTTTACGACTGGGCCAATTCTGTTTACAGTCTGGTTATTGCTACGGCAGTATTCCCTATATATTATGAATCCGTGACGAGCGGAAATAGTGGAATTGTTCATTTTCTTGGAGCAGAATTTAACAATTCTTCTTTATTGTCATATTCGTTGTCCTTCTCGTTTTTGATTGTCGCTTTAATGTCGCCCATTTTATCGGGTATCGCCGATTACACTGGAAACAAGAAGCGATTCATGCAATTTTTTTGTTATTTGGGTTCGCTCTCCGTGATGGGGTTGTTCTTTTTTAAGGGTCAGGACACATTATGGATAGGAATACTTTGTACCGTGCTGGCAAGTATAGGATTTTGGGGAAGTATCGTTTTTTATAATTCTTATTTGCCTGAAATTGCGTTTCCCGAACAGCACGATAGGGTAAGTGCAAAAGGATTTATGTACGGATATTTTGGGTCTGTTATATTGTTGGCTTTTAATTTGACAATGGTAATGAAACCCGAATGGTACGGCATTTTGGACGCATCCCTGCCGGCACGTATATCCTTTCTTTCCGTCGGTATCTGGTGGATTAGTTTTGCCCAAGTCACTTTTCATTATTTGCCCAACAATGTCTATTACAAGAAACCCGAAAAAGACTTTATATTTAAAGGGTTGAGGGAGCTGAAGGTTGTTTCGAAAAGTTTAAAAAAATTGACCCATTTGAAACAGTTTTTAACAGCATTTTTCCTATATAGCATTGGTGTGCAGACGATCATTTTGTTGGCAGGCATTTATGGAAAAAAAGAATTGGGGATAGCTACCAGTCAATTAATTATTACAATTCTGGTTATTCAGCTCGTTGCCATATTTGGGGCTTACTTGTTTTCAAGGATATCTGAAAAAATAGGAAACATAAAAACTTTGAAACTAACCATCTCCATTTGGGGTTTTATATGCTTCGCCGCTTATTTATTGGATCCGAATAATAAATATATTGATATCCAATTTTATGCACTTGGGGGCGTTATAGGAATGGTACTGGGGGCGATACAGTCCTTGTCACGATCCACGTATTCTAAACTGTTGCCCGAAACGGAAGATCACGCCACTTATTTCAGCTTCTTTGATGTCACCGAAAAAATTGCAATCGTCTTGGGAACTTTTATTTTTGGCTTTGTGGGTTCCGTTACCAATTCCATGCGTAATTCCATTTTCATATTGGCCATTTTTTTCCTTTTGGGGTACATTGTATTAAGTTTCATGAAAAAATCTGAAGATCACGTTCATTAGTTTTCAAATTCCTATTTGCAGTATTTTTACTGGTAAAATGACCGATAGTTATCTTTTGGCATAATGATTGTCGTTTTTAACGACTTAATGAACAAAGAGTGATAGAAGCCATTTTATTGATATTTAAAGTGCTGAAACGCTATATTTGTTCATGAACTCAAATTTTTTAATGACAAAAAGACTTATATATAATTATGTCAAATCATAAAATACTTACATTAGACAATCTGTCACTTCAGGAATACGATTCAGAAGCTGAATTAATACCATTATTGACTCCTGAAGACGAAGAAGAAATGATTAATGAGGAATTACCGGACTCATTGCCGATTTTGCCTTTGCGCAATATGGTTTTGTTTCCGGGTGTGGTAATTCCCATTACCGCCGGTCGCGATAAATCAATTAAATTGATTAATGACGCAAATGCGGCAGGAAAAATAATTGGCGTTGTTGCACAGAAAGATGAGCAGGATGAAGATCCCACCAAGGATGATATCCATAATATTGGAACTGTTGCCAGAATCTTAAGGGTTTTAAAAATGCCTGACGGGAACACTACGGTTATCCTTCAAGGTAAAAAGCGTTTTGAAATTGACTCTGTAGTTTCTGAAGACCCTTATATTACAGCAAGTATAAAGGATTTTCAAGAAAGCAGACCCGAAAGCAAGGACACTGAGTTCTTGGCTATCTTGGAGTCTATCAAAGAATTGGCTATCCAAATAATAAAAGAAAGCCCGAACATTCCAAGCGAGGCTACATTTGCCATCAAAAATATAGAAAGCCAATCTTTCCTGATTAATTTTGTTACCTCTAACATGAATTTGTCTGTTAAAGAAAAACAAGATTTATTGGCTATCAATGATTTAAAAGACAGGGCTTTAGAAACTCTTCGTTATATGAATATTGAGTTGCAAAAACTCGAATTAAAAAATGACATCCAATCCAAAGTTCGTTTTGATTTAGATCAACAACAAAGAGAATATTTTCTTCAACAGCAGATGAAAACGATCCAAGAGGAATTGGGTGGTTCTTCACAAGAAGAAGAAATGGACGAAATGTTGCTTAAATCGAAGTCTAAGAAATGGGATGAAAAAACCAAAAAGCATTTCGAAAAGGAGTTGTCAAAAATGCGCCGCATGAATCCGCAGGCACCTGATTTTGGAATTCAAAGAAATTACTTGGAGCTGTTTTTAGAATTGCCTTGGAATGAATATTCAAAAGACAATTTTGACCTAAAACGAGCCCAAAAAATTCTGGACCGAGATCATTTCGGATTAGAAGACGTTAAGAAAAGAATGATTGAGCATTTGGCAGTATTGAAATTGCGCAATGACATGAAATCGCCTATCATTTGTTTGACAGGACCTCCAGGAGTGGGTAAAACTTCCATAGGAAAATCCGTCGCCGAAGCTTTGGGAAGGGAATATGTACGTATTTCTCTCGGTGGTTTGCGTGATGAGGCAGAAATTAGAGGGCACAGGAAAACCTATATTGGCGCCATGCCAGGAAGAATAGTGCAAAGTTTAAAAAAGGCAGGGACATCAAATCCAGTATTCGTATTGGATGAAATTGATAAATTGTCGGTAAGTAGTCAAGGCGATCCCTCGTCAGCTTTATTGGAAGTGTTGGATCCGGAACAAAACAATTCTTTTTACGACAATTTCCTCGAGATGGGATACGATTTGTCGAAAGTCATGTTTATTGCCACTTCAAACACAATGTCTTCGATTCAGCCTGCATTGAGAGACAGAATGGAAATTATAAAAATGTCAGGATACACTATTGAAGAAAAAGTGGAGATTGCCCGCCAACATTTGTTGCCTAGACAGTTGAAAGAACACGGTTTGACAGCTAAGGATTTGACCATTGGAAAGAAGCAATTGGAAAAAATTGTCGAAGGATATACTCGTGAATCCGGCGTACGTGGTTTAGAAGCAAAAATAGCACAAGTGATACGGAATGCAGCAAAGTCAGTTGCAATGGAAGAGGAGTACAACAAAAAAGTGACCGATGCGGATATAGTTAGAGTACTTGGCGTACCGAGATTGGAAAGGGATAAATATGAGAGCAATGACGTTGCAGGTGTTGTCACGGGACTGGCTTGGACCAGTGTGGGTGGGGATATTCTTTTCATAGAATCTCTAATTTCTCCGGGAAAAGGAAATATGACCATTACCGGTAATTTAGGTACGGTAATGAAAGAATCCGCTACAATAGCATTGGAATATATTAAAGCAAACGCGCAACTACTGGGCTTAAATCCGGATATGATATCCAAATACAATATTCATTTGCACGTTCCGGAAGGGGCAACCCCAAAAGATGGACCAAGTGCAGGTATCGCGATGCTGACTTCTTTGGTGTCGGTTTTCTCCCAAAAGAGAGTGAAGAAAAACATAGCCATGACCGGCGAAATTACCTTAAGGGGTAAAGTATTGCCTGTGGGTGGAATAAAGGAAAAGATTTTGGCGGCGAAGCGTGCCAATATTAAAGAGATTATCCTGTGTCACGAAAATAAAAGTGACATCGACGAGATAAAACCGGAATATATTGAAGGTCTAACTTTTCATTACGTAAAAGAAATGAGCGAGGTTTTGAAAATTGCGATTACCGATCAGAAGGTCAAGAATGCCAAAATATTGTAAGTAATCATTTTACTTCTCTTTTATAAATTCCAAAACTATTACTTAAGGCAATTAAGTGATGGTTTTGGAATTTTATTTATTTGCTATTTGAAAATTTATAATGGGTATTTGTACTATTATAATTTTATCTTAGCATCGGCGTTTTATTTCATGAAAACAGAGACCAAAGTATGTTCAAAAAAATTTTATTATCCTTGTCATTAATTATTTGCACTGTCTCGTACAGCCAAATAGGAGGCAAGTATACTTATCAGTTTTTGAATTTGGTCACCTCCCCCAGACAGGCGGCGTTAGGGGGGAAGACGATAACTATTTATGATGATGACGTGAATCAGGTTAATTTTAATCCTGCAACGATAAACGTAGATATGGATAACCATTTGGCCTTAAATTACGGTAATTATTTCAATGAAGTGTCCTATGGTACGGCTTCTTACGCTTATACTTATGACCGCCATTTGCAGACTTTTCAGGCTGGAGTTAATTATGTGAGCTACGGTAAATTTGAAGGTTATGATGAAAACGGCCAGTTTACAAGTGAATTTACGGGAAGCGAAATAGCAATTTCTTTGGGATATGCGTACAACATACCAAATACGACAATTCACATAGGGGCAAATGCAAAACTGATTTCTTCCTCACTTGAAAGTTATTCTTCTTTAGGTGGGGCGGTTGATCTTGGTGCCATTTTTATCGACGAAAGGAATGATGTTAATTGGGGTCTGGTGATACGGAATATAGGTACGCAATTCACGACCTATTCGGATGTGCACGAGAAATTGCCGATGGAAATATTACTGGGGGTTTCGCAGGAATTGGAACATGTTCCATTACGTTGGCATCTTACGTTGGAGAATTTGCAGCAATGGAATATTGCCTTTTCGAATCCTGAAAGGGCCGAATCATCGATTGACGGAAATTCAAATGAAGAGAAGGTTTCGTTTACAAATAACGCCTTGCGCCATGTCATTTTTGGGGTGGAATTATTCCCCAAGAAATCATTTAACCTCCGATTGGGATATAATTTCAGAAGGGCAGAGGAATTGCGGATTCTTGAACAGCGCAATTTCTCGGGAGTTTCACTAGGTTTCGGATTAAAAATGAATAAATTGAAATTTAATTATTCGTATTCGCGTTATACTTTAGCGGGCAATACGAGTCTGTTTGGGTTAACGATTAATTTTCAATAGCAGTTTGTAAATGAAAGAGAAACGGATTTATTCCGTCAAGACTATTTAATGTAAATGACAAATGAGTACTAATTTAAAGGCAAATAAAGAGATGAGAGCACTACTTATAATACTAGTTTTTTTTGGATTTGTTTTTTCGGGTTTTTCTGTAAAGAAAGAGTACAATTCCGCAGAAGAAAAGCTAGCCATTCACATAAATGAAGTGAAAAAAGTTGTAAACGCAAATTCAATCTACAACAAAGAATTAGCTTTTTTTATTGACATGGGTATTCAGTCAGGTAAATACCGTTTTTTTGTTTATAACTTGAAAACGAATAGAATTATCGATGAAGGCCTTGTTACGCACGGCTTTGGATCAGAAAAGAGGTCAAACGGGCATATGACTTTCAGTAATGTCGATAAGTCATTGTGCACGTCATTAGGGAATTATTCCATAGGGAATTCTTATTTGGGATCTTATGGGAAAGCCTACAAATTAAATGGATTGGACAAATCGAACAGCAATGCATTCGCAAGGAACATAGTTTTGCATAAAATGAGCTCGATTCCGGACCAGGAGCAAAACGGCCCCATAGAGAAAAGCTTTGGTTGTCCAGCCGTTAACGAAAAGTATTTTGAAAGACTGGCGAGTATAATAGACCATTCAAATTCGAATATTATTATGAGTATTTACTACTGAAAACAGTAATAATTAAAAAATATTTTTATAAAAAGACATAAAACAAATAGAGATTTTCAGAACATTAAAATTATAAAATTGAAAAAAATTACCATCGCCATTGACGGATTTTCATCTACAGGAAAAAGCACCTTGGCAAAACAACTAGCGAACCATTTAGGATATGTTTATGTCGATACCGGAGCCATGTATCGCGCCATTGCATTGTTTGCAATGCAGAATGGTTATATAAACAACGAATTTTTTGACAAAGAATCGTTAATAAGCAGTTTGCCGTTTATAAAATTACAGTTTAAATTTAATTCCGATTTGGGTTTTGCCGAAATGTATTTGAATGATGTAAATGTCGAAAAGGAAATCAGAACCATCGAAGTATCCAGTTTCGTCAGCAAAGTGGCCGAAATATCCGAAGTGCGTGCCAAATTAGTCGAACAGCAAAAAGAAATGGGCAAGGACAAAGGAGTCGTTATGGATGGCAGAGACATTGGGACCGTCGTTTTTCCTGATGCGGAACTAAAAATATTTATGACCGCAAGCGCGGCTACCAGGGCGCAAAGGCGTTATGACGAGTTGATGCAAAAAGGAGATAACGTAAGCTTTGAGGAAGTTTTGAAAAACGTGGAAGAACGAGACTATATTGATACCCATAGGGATAACTCCCCATTGGTAAAAGCAGCAGATGCCATAGAAATTGACAATTCACATCTTAGCCGAGAAGAACAGTTTGAGTTTGTTCTGGGCCTGATAAATGAGGTAACAGAAACAAACTAATCTTTGTATATCTCAATTTAAATATTAGATTTACGGCTTGTTAATTTTCAAAAATAAATAATTCAGTTTATGGGCATTAAAAATAGGTTGACGGTAATGAGTTTTCTTCAATTTTTTGTTTGGGGAGCGTGGTTGATTACCGTTGGAAATTATTGGTTTGGAACAAAAGGATGGAGTGGTGCCGAATTCGGAGCGGTTTTTTCAACGCTTGGGATTTCTTCAATAATAATGCCCGCACTAATAGGGATAGTAGCCGATAGATGGATTAACGCCGAAAAATTGTACGGAATACTGCATATTTTAAGTGGTTTGGCTATTTTTTATATACCGCAGGTGGATAGCCCAACCCTTTTTTATTGGGTTATATTTCTGGCTATGATGTTTTATATGCCCACAATTTCTCTGTCAAATTCAGTGGCTTATAATATATTGAAAAACAATGATTTTGATGTTGTAAAGGTTTTTCCGCCAATTAGGGTGTGGGGTACAATTGGTTTTATTGCTGCCATGTGGATGACTAATTTATCTGGAAACAAGGCATCAGTTAATATGTTTTATATTTCCGGATTTGCGTCTTTAGTATTGGGGATTTATTCTTTTACATTACCGAAATGTCCATCACAAAAGGCGACCGTTAAAAATGCGACTTTAGTGCAAAAATTAGGTCTTGATGCCTTCAAGTTATTTGCATCTTATAAAATGGCTTTGTTTTTTGTTTTTTCGATGTTTTTGGGAGGTGCATTGCAACTTACAAACATGTATGGGGACACTTTCTTGTCAGAATTTGCAAACACGCCAATGTATGCGGACTCTTTTGTGGCCAAATATTCTACGATAATTATGTCAATATCCCAGGTTTCGGAAACCTTATTTATATTGGCGATTCCTTTTTTCTTGAAAAGATTTGGGATTAAACAAGTGATGCTGATCTCGATGTTTGCCTGGGTGCTTCGTTTTGGCTTGTTTGCCTACGGAAACCCTGCGGACGGTTTATGGATGATTATCATGTCGTGCGTTGTCTACGGTATGGCGTTCGATTTCTTTAATATTTCAGGTTCCTTATTTATCGAAACCACCACTGACTTCAGAATTCGTTCCAGTGCACAAGGATTGTTTATGATGATGTCTAATGGTTTTGGTGCCTTCTTTGGAGGGATTATAAGCGGTATTGTCATCGATAATTTTTTCACCCATGACGGTGTTAGGGACTGGCATAATATTTGGCTTTCGTTTGCGGGCTACGCTTTAATTATTGCAATCGCTTTTGCGGTTTTGTTTAAGCACAAGCATTATTCCGAGGATGTTGTCAGTGTAAGTCATTAATATTTAATTAAAGACCCGATTCCTATAAAATGGCATCGGGTCTTTTTGTTTATTGTTGCGCTACAAATTAGGCCGATAAGCACGGTTGAGGCTATCTAGCCCCGATAGAGGCGATATCCTCGAAGTGCAACGGAGAGATAAAGGCGAAAGCGGGTGCAATCCTTGCAAAAAGGCGCGAATGATTCGCTTCTGATAATCAATAACTTACAATTTACGAGTTATTTGTTTTCATCTTAAAATAAACTTGACAATTAGATTTAGATGTATTACCTTTGCAGTCCTTTAGGTGAATAAGAGTTTCCTTTAGGGCTCAACTAATTGTACAAACAACTTCTGTTGTTTTCTATCACTTCATGAAACTCGAGAGGATACAGAATACAAATTTTTTATCAGCATGTCTGAACAAGTAAAATCACAAGAAGAGTTTTTAGCAAATTTTAACTGGCACAACTTTGAAGAAGGTATCGATGCAGTTGATCAAAAAAACTTAAAAGAATTCGAAGAATTAGTTTCAAAAACATTTATTTCTACTGATCAAGAAGAAGTAGTTGACGGAACAGTTGTAAGAATTACAGATAGAGACGTTATCGTTGATATCAACGCAAAATCGGAAGGTGTTATTTCATTGAACGAATTCCGTTACAACCCAAACTTAAAAGTAGGTGATACTGTTGAAGTATTAATCGACATCCGTGAGGACAAAACTGGTCAACTGGTTTTATCTCACAGAAAAGCTCGTACTATCAAATCTTGGGATAGAGTTATTTCGGCTAACGAAACAGGAGAAATCGTTAATGGTTTTGTGAAATGCAGAACTAAAGGTGGTATGATCGTTGACGTTTTCGGAATTGAAGCGTTTTTACCAGGATCTCAAATTGACGTTAAGCCAATTAGAGATTACGATGTATACGTAAACAAAACAATGGAATTCAAAGTTGTGAAAATCAACCACGAATTTAAAAACGTTGTGGTATCTCATAAAGCGCTTATTGAAGCGGATATTGAAGTACAGAAAAAAGAAATCATCGGTCAATTACAAAAAGGACAAGTATTAGAAGGTGTTGTTAAAAACATTACTTCTTATGGTGTCTTTATTGACTTAGGTGGAGTAGATGGATTGATTCACATTACTGACCTTTCTTGGTCAAGAATTAACCACCCATCTGAAGTTCTTGAATTAGACCAAAAACTAAACGTTGTAATCCTTGATTTCGATGATGAGAAAACAAGAATTCAATTAGGATTGAAACAATTGAACGCTCACCCTTGGGATGCTCTTGACGCTAAATTAGCGATTGGAGACAAAGTAAAAGGTAAAGTAGTTGTGATCGCTGATTACGGTGCTTTCATCGAAGTTGCTGAAGGTGTTGAAGGTTTGATCCACGTTTCTGAAATGTCATGGTCTACTCATTTACGTTCTGCACAAGATTTCGTAAAAGTAGGTGATATTGTTGAAGCTCAAATTTTAACATTAGACAGAGATGACCGTAAAATGTCATTAGGTATCAAACAATTGTCTCAAGACCCTTGGACTGATATCACTTCTAAATATCCTGTAGGTTCTAAACATTCAGGTATCGTTAGAAACTTTACAAACTTTGGTATTTTCGTAGAACTTGAAGAAGGTATCGACGGATTGATTTATATCTCAGACCTTTCTTGGACTAAGAAAATCAAACACCCATCAGAATTTGTTAATGTTGGAGAAAAACTGGATGTAGTAGTATTAGAATTAGATGTTGAAGGACGTAAATTATCTTTAGGTCACAAACAAACTACTGCTAATCCTTGGGATCAGTATGAAGATTCTTTCGCTGTTGGAACTGTCCACACAGGTGAGATTTCTGAAATTGTTGACAAAGGAGCTACTGTAGAATTTGGAGATGATATCGTTGCTTTCATTCCTACTCGTCACCTTGAAAAAGAAGACGGTAAGAAATTGAAAAAAGGAGAATCTGCTGATTTCAAAGTAATCGAATTTAACAAAGAATTCAAAAGAGTTGTTGCCTCTCACACTGCTATCTTCCGTGAAGAAGAAGAGAAAAATGTGAAAGCTGCCACTTCTAACAGTTCTGCAACATCTACAAATGCAGCAGCCGCTACTTTAGGTGACGGTAATGATGTACTTGCAGCATTGAAAGCTAAAATGGAAAAGACAGAGAAAAAATAATTCTCCATCTTTCTTATAATAGTAAAGCCCCACAGTAATGTGGGGCTTTTTTTTGTTTACCGTTTTTCTTCCATTCCTGAAAATCGCGTTCTGCATAAAGCCGATTTTTTCAATTATCTTTTTAAAAGGTTAGTTTTTTTTAAACCAAACCTTCTTTCTCACCGTAAATGCTTTTATATAACTTAAATAAAACAGATTTATGAAAACTAGAAAATTTTTATCAGTAGTATTATTCGCATTGGCATTTGGAACAACATCTTTCGCGCAAAAAATAGTAAAGGTTGGTGGAGCTGCCATGTATCCTTCTAAAAACATCATCGAGAACGCGATTAACTCTAAAGATCATACAACATTAGTGGCAGCAGTAAAAGCGGCAGACCTGGTTGAAACGTTACAAAGCAAAGGACCGTTCACCGTTTTTGCCCCAACAAATGAAGCATTCGAAAAATTACCGATGGGAACAGTAGAAACCTTATTGAAGCCAGAAAATAAAAAAATGTTGCAAACGATTCTAACTTACCACGTAGTTGCCGGTAAAATGAATTCTGGTGACATTGCAAAAGCAATCAAAATGGGAAATGGGAAAGTCATATTGAAAACAGTGAGTGGAGCAACATTAACCGCTTGGATGAAAGGAAAGAAACTGTACATCACCGATGAAAATGGAGGGACGTCACAAGTTACAATTGCCGACGTAAACCAGTCAAACGGCGTGATTCATGTAGTTAACGCAGTTTTATTGCCAAAACAATAGTTTAAGAGGTTGGTTTGTTTGTTGATTGAAAAGTCCCGTACGTGTACGGGACTTTTTTTATGCAAAAATCCCAATTCTAATTTTAGAAATGGGATTTTTGTGTTTATTGTATCGTGTATTTATCTTAAACTGGCTCCAAGCTCCGTTTCAAAGTTCTTTTGCAATTTACCCATGATTTTGTCGATTTGGGCATCAGTTAAGGTTTTTGCACTGTCCTGAATAATAAAACTGATGGCATACGATTTTTTACCTTCGGGCAAATTCTCGCCCTCATACACATCAAACAGGTTGATCCTTTTTAGCAGGCTTTTCTCTGTTTGTCTCGCAATGGCGTAAATGTTGTCATAAGTTACGTTTTGGTCGATCAGCAGGGCTAAATCTCTACGAACTTCAGGGTATTTAGGGATATCAGTAAATTTTATTTTGCTTGATATCGCTTTTATGATAATGTCCCAATTGAAATCGGCATAAAAAACTTCCTGTTTGATTCCGAAATGTTTCAAGATTGATTTCTTAACCACTCCAAATTCAACCAATGCGTTATGACCTGTTCCTATCGCAATTCCTTCTGAAAAGACGTCCGACGTCACTGGACTATTTTGTGTTTTTTGTATTCCAAAACGAGCGAGCACGGCATCTACATATCCTTTGAACATGAAGAAATCCGAAGGCTTTTGAGCAGTTGTCCAGCTTTCTTTGTTTCTGTTTCCAGAAACCAATAAAGTCAAATGTTTGTGTTCTTCGAACCCAGAAAGAAACTTATGGTATGATTTTCCGAATTCAAATAATTTCAAATCAGAATTTTTGCGATTGATATTATAGGATATTGCTTCTAGTCCTGAAAACAATAGGGATTGTCGCATCGTCGCTAAATCGTTACTCAAAGGATTTAGCATCGTAACGTTGTGTTCTTCCTTTAGATTGTCAGAGAGCTTCACGTACGAGGATGTTGTCAATGAGTTAGCCATCATTTCGTGAAAGCCTTGTGAGTTCAACTGCGTGGCAACTATATTTTGCAGTTTGTAATCTTCGTTTCTCGGAGAGTTTGAAATCGTGGCATTCAGTTTTTTAGAAAAGCTGATATTATTGTATCCATAAACTCTCAAGATTTCTTCAATAACGTCTATTTCTCTTTGCACATCAACGCGGTAGGAGGGAATGGTTAAACCCAATCCGTATTCTGAAACACTGTTTACTTTAATGTCTAGCGACACTAAAATTTGCTTGATCGTGTCTTTTGGAATTTCCTGGCCTATAATTTTTGCAGCATTTGCAAAATTTAGAAACACTGAAAAATCTTCAATTTTCTTTTGGTAAACGTCACTCACGTCAGAAGTAATTTCTCCGCCAGCCACTTCTTGAATTAATAGTGCTGCACGTTTTAACACGTATGCGGTCATTGTTGGGTCGATTCCTCTTTCAAAGCGGAAAGAAGCGTCTGTGTTCAATTGGTGTCTTTTTGCCGTTTTTCTTATGCTTACAGGGTTAAAGTAAGCGCTTTCCAAGAAGATGGAAGTGGTATGTTCTGAAACTCCAGAATTTTTACCCCCAAATACTCCTGCGATACATAACGGACCCTTTTCGTCACAAATCATCAAATCTTCCTCATGCAAAGTACGCTCGACATCGTCAAGTGTAGTGAATTTGGTTCCTGATGGAAGTGTTTTCACTATGATCTTTCCGTTTATTTTAGAAGCGTCAAAGGCATGTAAAGGCTGTCCCAAGTCATGCAAAACGTAATTGGTGACATCGACAATATTATTTTTTGGAGTCAATCCAATTGCTTTTAGTTTATCCTGCAACCATTTTGGCGAAGGTTTTACGGTAATATTGGAAATAGTTACGCCACAATATCTTGGAGCTAATTGAGTCTCCTCAATAACGGTGTCTATTTTAAGAGTTCTCATGTCGACTCTGAAATTACTCACTGAAGGGGTAATGAATTCAACATTTACGCCACTTTGCAGTAAACCTGCT
>NZ_DATBVQ010000192.1:0-2865 GCF_036515215.1 Flavobacterium sp. | reverse complement strand
TATATTGTTTCATCTGAAATAAAAGTTGTTACGTTTTTGAAAAAACAGTTAATCTTCTAAAAATATTATTTGTTTAAAACCGCATTCATGGGATTTGTCGCCTTGTCCTCGATAGAATAATCTTCAAGTTCCCCGGCGTCGGACGCCAGTTCAGCATCAATCAGTCTCCTCAGTGCCTCTTCTCTTTTGGCGGCGTCTTTCTGTTCTTGTACAATTTCTTCGTCTTTTTTGGTGACGCTTATGATAATCCCAAGTGCAAAACAGGTCATCCAGATAGAACTTCCGCCGCTGCTTATCAGAGGTAACGTCTGTCCAGTCACAGGCAACAATTCCACCGCGACCGCCATATTGATCATCGCTTGAAATATCATCGGAAACCCTAATCCAATTACGACCAGTTTTCCGAATAGGGTATTGGCTTTGTGCGAGGCAACAACGAATCGGAATAGTAATAATAAGTATAAAGTCAGCACGCCTAATCCGCCTACAAGTCCATATTCTTCTACTATAATGGCGTAAATAAAATCGGAGGATGACTGGGGTAAAAAATTCTTTTGAACACTTTTACCCGGTCCCAGCCCATAAATTTTTCCCGAAGCGATCGCTATTTTTGCCTTCTCAATTTGATAATCATCTTCGTCAGGCTTATCGGTGCTAAAATTCTCGATCCGACTTTCCCACGTCTGCACCCTGCTGAAAAACCGGGAATCCGGGAATGCTTTACTTAGAAGAATGAAAAAAGCTAGAAATAGAATTCCTGACCCTATAATAATTCCGATATATTTTAACGGATACTTCCCGATGAAAACCAACATGAGTATCATAGCAAAAATTAACGCTGTTGTGGAGAAGTTAGCCGGCAATATGAGAATTAAGGTAAAGAAAACCGGCAACCAAAGCTCCCATAATGAGGCTTTGAAAGTAATTGGAGTTTCCCTGGATTTTGATAAATAACGAGCAACAAATATGAACAACACTACAGATGCCAACGTTGACGTCTGGAAGGATATCCCTATAAAAGGAACCTGGATCCACCTGCTGGCATTTGCGCCCGCGATAACAGTCCCTTTAATCAGCGTATACATCAATAATATCCAAACGACTGGCAAAGCCACTTTGGAAATAGCCCTGAAATAGTGATATGGCACTCTATGAACCCCATATATAATTAAAAAACCAATACAAATGTGTGCCAAATGCTTTACCAAATAGCCCAATGTATTTCCCGTCCCATGACCCAAATAAGCTAAATTACTACTGGCGCTAAAAACAGGCATAAACGAAAACAAGGCCAATAGTGCCACGAATGACCATATCCCTTTATCTCCTTTTAACTTGCTTATCAGTTGTTTCATTTTTATTGCTTGAGTTATAAAACTATTATTAGTTCTATTTACAGATTATGCACCGCTTGCTTGAATTGGTTTCCCCTGTCTTCATAATTTTCGAACAAATCAAAACTGGCGCAGGCTGGTGATAACAAAACTGTATCTCCTTTTTCAGTTAATCTTTGAGCCATTCTTACCGCATCATTCATGTTCGAAACTTCAACCATGACATCAACAACGTTTCCAAAAGCATCGATGATTTTTTTGTTATCTACACCGAGACAAACGATCGCCTTTACTTTTTCACGTACTAAAGACATCAGTTCATTGTAGTCATTCCCTTTATCAACTCCACCCACAATCCATACCGTTGGTGTATTCATACTGTCCAGCGCAAAAAATGTGGCGTTCACATTTGTTGCTTTTGAATCATTGATATATTGAACATTTTGAATTTTCAATACTTTCTCCAAACGGTGCTCCACACCTTGGAAATTAGATAAGCTTTCGCGAATTGTTGCTTTTCTTATTTGCATCAATTTCGCCACAGAGGTTGCTGCCATTGCATTTTTCATATTATGTTTCCCTTCTAAGGCAATAGATTCAGTCTCCATTTTAAACTCATCTTGATTGATAATTACTTCCATATTGTTGTTTTGTATAAATGCTCCTTCGTTGAATGTTTTTGTCAATGAAAAAGGGATTAATTTTGCTTTCGTTTTATTTTTTTTAAACCATTCCGTAATGGCCTCATCATCTGCATCATATATGAGGTAATCCTCCTCAGTTTGATTCATCGTTATTCTAAATTTTGAATCAATATAATTTTCGTATTTATAATCGTATCGATCTAAATGATCTGGACTAATATTGGTTATAATGGCAATATGCGGCTTGTAATTCACAATCCCATCGAGCTGGAAGCTGCTTAGCTCAAGTACGTAAGAATCAAATTTATCCTCAGCTACCTGCTGGGCGAAACTCTTTCCTATGTTTCCTCCCAATCCGACGTTCAGTCCAGCCGACTTCAACAAATGATAGACTAACATCGTCGTAGTGGTCTTTCCGTTACTTCCTGTTATCCCAATCGTGATGGCTTTTGTAAAAGGGGCTGCAAACTCAATTTCAGAAATCACAGGAATGCCTTTTTCTATCAGCTTTTTAACGATGGGAGTCTTCTCAGGAATACCTGGGCTTTTCATCACCACATCAGCATTCAAAATCAAATCCTCTGTGTGTTTTTCCTCTTCCCAGGCAATACCATTACTTGTAAGAACTTCTTTGTAATTATCTTTTATTTTTCCAAAGTCAGACACAAAAACATCATATCCTTTTTCTTTTCCGAGAATGGCCGTACCCACTCCACTTTCTCCTCCGCCTAATACAACTAGTCTCATGCTATCTTAATTTTAAAGTAACAATTGAAAGTATCGCCAACATTATGGCCACAATCCAAAATCGAGTTACAATTTTGCTTTCGTGATAACCTCTCTTTTGATAATGATGATGTAAGGGAGCCATCAGAAAAATTCTTTTG
>NZ_DATBVQ010000191.1:0-20228 GCF_036515215.1 Flavobacterium sp. | reverse complement strand
CCTCGGCTCCGGTTTGGCCGCCGCTGCGTGGAGTTCGGGTATCAAGACCGTGCGAAAAGACATCATAGCCTTCGGACTTATATTGCTTTGTTCGCTGTTGTATGGGCAGTTCCGTTTGTCGAGCACGGCACCCGGAAAAATGATACGTGTGGGCGGCATTATTTCGCCCGTTACCCATACCGATTTTCGTAGTGCGTATGAAAATGCAGATACACTCCGACGACTAGACAACGAATTGTTTGCCCGAACGGAAAAAGCTGCCGAACTCGGCGCCAAGGTCATCGTTTGGAACGAAGTTGCCACAGTCGTAACAGCACCCGGAGAAGAGGTACTGGTGTCACGCGCACGGGAATTGGCTATGAAGAAAAATATTTTACTCTGTATGGCATATGGCGTCGTTGTGTCTACCCATCCTTTTTACTATGCCAACAAGTATCGCATTTACCTTCCTGATGGGACGATGGCTGATGAATACGTGAAGCGGCACCCTGTTCCCGTGGACCCCCATGATGCAGGACATGCTCATGCTCGAGTGATTTCATTTGACGGAATCAAATTCTCAGGAGGAATCTGCTATGACTACTCCTTTCCGGAAATTGCCTATGACAATGCAAATGACGGCGCCGAATTTGCGCTCATACCGTCGTCAGACTGGCGTGGAATAGATCCCCAACATGCCCTGATGGCTCGCATGAATACGGTCGCAGCCGGGCTGCCAATGATTCGCCCCGTGCGCGCGTCAACATCGATAGCATGCGATCAATACGGCCGGATTCTTGGCAGTTTGCCATGGCAAGGCACGGGCGATGGCGTATTTGTTGTTGCCATGCGTGGCGCGCGGGTGCCAACCCTGTATACAAAGACAGGCGAAGTCATACCACTGCTCGCACTCGCCTTCACCATTCTGGTTCTCGTACTGATCCTTCGTCAACCAAGAAAATTTGCATCCTCAAGTTAATTAATTAACTACATTTAAAATAATTCATCGTATCAATGAAAAATAAAGAGAAGCTCTCAGCCGAACAAAGTAAAGAATTGTGCAAAACATTAGAAACTCGTTTTGAGAAAAACAGCTACCGCCGTAGGGGTCTTGACTGATCCAATATACAACTAAAGCTGGAAGCCTATGCCCAAAAACTATGGTCCCTCAATGAAATGGAAAGAACCGGCGGGGAACCAGATGTTGTAGGTTATGATGAAAAACGGATGAATATCAATTTTATGATTGTTCAGCGGAAAGTCCTAAAGGGCGAAGAAGTGTTTGTTACGATCGGGAAGCAATGGAATCGAGAAAAAACAACAAACCGCAAAACAATGCCATTGACATGGCAGCTGCCATGGACATCTAACTCTTAACGGAACAACAATATCGCGAGTTGCAGAAACTTGGACATTTCGACACTAAAAGCTCGAGCTGGGTGAAAACACCCTCCGAGATTAGAAAATTAGGCGGGGCACTGTTTTGCGATAGACGCTATGACACCGTCTTTGTATATCATAACGGTGCCGAATCTTATTACGATAGCTGGATCTGTATCACTGCTTGTCTTCAAAATCTTACCTCTTCTGTTCTTTATCAAAATTTTCCTTTGGAAATCCTTAGCCCTATTTCTTTATTTGGTATTTTTAACTCTATTTAACTGTTATTTAGTATTTTACGGTTTTAATATTTGTATTTTTACTATAGTCATTTACTGATTCTTTTTTTAACAGAATGCCAAAACGAGTTGCCCATCCACTATAATTGGCCTTAAAATCAGTTTCCATAAAGATTCGCTTCTTCTGAAAATGAAATATTATTTAATAAAAAATGGAGACCAGAAACCATCATAAAAACGGGGCGTTATCGAAAAGCCAAACGAGTAGAAAATAAAATAACTACAAAATGGAAAACAAGAACAAAGTTATGGTACAATTTGATTTTCCCGGAATGACAGTAAAGGAATACGATCAAATTTGGAATGATCTTCGTGCAACTGGACATCAAAACCCAAAAGGTCTGATTCATCACGCCGGTGCCCCAACCGATAAAGGACTCAAAGTAGTGGATGTTTGGGAAAGTGCCGAAAAGTTCAATGAATTTGGGCAAGCACTGATGCCAATTCTTAACAAACATGGTGTCAAAGAACCTAAACCGGTTATTTCCCCACTACATTATGAATATAATAATGCCCAATCACCGAAATAATCCAGACCAAAAGTATTTTTAAAATTAAAACCCTTTCAAAACAAGCATTTGGGAGGGTTTGGATATTTACAGAAACTACCCTGGCTTTAATTCTTACCTTTGCATTTGCATTCCAAAAGTCCAAACAGAACTTCAAAAATAATTGTCGTCACATCGTTGATATCCATGTCAAAAGATGTCCCGACCGCCAGATTTGTCTCGTTTACAAAATATTTAACGGCAGTTTTCTAAAACACAATATCATTCATTCCTTTCTAAACACTTTTTTTAAAAACCAATATAATTGTAGTTTAATTCCTTTATATTTACCATCAAACTAATAATAAATAACGCAGAATAACGCCTATAATACGTGTTTACTTTATCGTAAATCCAAGTATTTAGCCGCGTATTCATTAAAACCGACATTTATGAAAACAATGACTTGTAGACAACTTGGTGGGGCATGCGATATGGAATTTCATGCTGACACTATAGAGGAGATGATCGAATTGAGCAGAAAACACGCTATGGAAATGATTCAAAAAGGTGACGAAGCACATATTAAAGCAATGAGAGAAATGCAAGAGCTAATGCATTTCCCGGAAGGTATGAATGCATGGTACGAGAACAAAAGAAAAACATTCGAATGTCTGCGCCATGATGACATCCAATAAGATCCGAAAATAAAGAATAACAACGCGGGCAAATGACAAGGTTAAACAATGAAGTTGATTGGTGAAAAAGCGCCAATTGGACTTCCCATTATTTTAAAAAAACTAACAGTAACCAATTATTAAAAATCATGAATAAGAACACTGATCTGGGGTTATTAATCCTTCGTATTGCGGTAGGAACATTGATGTTATTTCACGGAATCGCTAAACTGGGAGGCGTCTCTTTCATTGAAGGTATGTTGGATGAAAAAGGTCTGCCCTCATTCCTGGCCTACGGTGTTTATATCACCGAAATCATCGCGCCCCTTCTCATCCTTGTCGGATACAGAACCAGATTAGCATCTGCGGTATATGTTTTTGGTTTATTGTTTGCTGCCGTACTGGTGCACTCGGGAGATTTATTTTCATTAAACGAGAATGGTGGTTGGCAATTGGAATTGTTAGGTTTATACCTGCTGGGAGCCCTTTCTTTATTCTTTACCGGCAGTGGGAAATTAGCAGTTTCACATGCAAATAAATGGGACTAAACTAAGACAAATTAAAGTACTATTTTTTTAACGAAGGTCGTTAGATTTTAGGACTAAAAACGGAAACCCTTTCAAAATCAAATTTGAAAGGGTTTTATATTTAGAAAACTGCGGTTTTAAATTCCGGCTACTGCCTTTATTTCATCAATAATGCGCAACGCCAAAGTATCCGCTTGCGCTTGTGAGGGCGCCTCTGTATAAATACGAATAATTGGTTCCGTATTCGATTTTCTTAAATGCACCCATTCGTTAGCGAAATCAATTTTTACTCCGTCAATTGTCGTGATATCTTCATTTTTGTATTTTTCGGTCATTGCGACAAGGATGGCGTCAACATCAATTTGTGGTGTCAATTCTATCTTGTTTTTGCTCATGTAGTATTCCGGGTAGGAAGCGCGCAAAGCAGAAACCGTCATTTTTTTGTTTGCCAAATGAGTCAAAAACAAGGCTACCCCTACCAAACTATCACGACCATAGTGTGATTCCGGATAGATGATTCCACCGTTTCCTTCCCCGCCAATGATTGCATTATTTTTTTTCATCAAATCAACCACATTCACTTCCCCCACAGCGCTTGCTTCGTAGGTTCCGTTATGAGCGTTTGTCACATCACGCAAAGCACGGGAAGATGACATATTAGAAACTGTATTTCCGGCAGTTTTGCCCAACACATAATCAGCGCAAGCCACAAGAGTATATTCCTCTCCAAACATTTCACCGTCTTCACAAATGAAAGCCAAACGGTCCACATCAGGATCAACTACAACTCCTAAATCTGCCTTTTCTTTTACTACCAATTCCGAAATGTCAGTCAAATGTTCTTTCAAAGGTTCGGGATTGTGGGGGAAATGACCGTTAGGCTCGCAGTATAATTTTACCACTTCCACTCCCATCAATTCAAGTAATTTGGGGATGATAATCCCTCCGGAGGAATTCACTCCATCAACAACCACTTTGAATTTCGCGGCTTTTACCGCATCAACATCCACTAGAGGCAAGTTCAATACTTCGTCGATATGAATGTCCATGTAGGCGTCATTTTCGGTGATTTCCCCTAGACTATCCACATCCGAAAAATCAAACGCTTCGGCTTCGGCGATGACAAGGATTTTTTCCCCTTCAACACCGTTCAAAAACTCCCCTTTTCCATTCAATAGCTTTAATGCGTTCCATTGTTTTGGATTGTGCGAAGCGGTAAGGATTATCCCTCCATCAGCTTTCTCCAAAGGAACCGCGATTTCTACAGTAGGAGTTGTAGACAAACCTAAATCAATAACATCAATTCCTAATCCTATCAAGGTATTTACTACCAGATTATGAATCATGGGGCCAGAAATACGGGCATCACGACCTACCACCACTTTTAATTTGTGATCGGCATTGCTTCTGGAAGCCGTGCTGTTTTTTAGCCATGTCCCATATGCCGAAGCAAATTTTACGGCATCAACCGGCGTGAGGTTATCCCCTACTTTACCTCCTATTGTTCCGCGGATTCCTGATATTGATTTTATTAAAGTCATTCTTCTCTTTTTAAATAATGGGTTATTCCTTTTTAATTTCCACAAATATAATAATTGACTGATTAAAAAAGTCAATTAGAATTCATAAATTAGGCGAATGAATTTTTTAGCACACATTTATCTTTCCGGCGATAATGATTTAATCAAAATCGGCAATTTTATGGCCGATGGAATTAGGGGGAAACATTTCGAGAATTTCCCCGCTGATGTCCAAAAAGGAATTGTCCTTCATAGAGCCATAGACAGCTATACCGATGCGCATCCCGTTTTTAGACAAAGCACCAAAAAATTACACACGAGATACCATCATTACGCGGGTGTAATTGTTGATGTTTTTTATGATCATTTCCTGGCAAAAAATTGGACGACCTACTCCAGTGAAAATCTGGAAGAATACATACAGCGGTTTTACCAATCGTTGGATGCCAATAAAGCAATCCTCACCGAAAGAACCATCGGTATGATGCCTTATATGATCAAATCCAACTGGTTGCTGAGCTATCAAACGGTCGACGGAATTGATAGGATTTTAACCCAAATGGATCATCGAACCAAAAACGAATCTAAAATGCGTTTTTCTAGCGAAGAACTGCAAGCATTTTATCGGGAATTCGAAAAAGAATTCACGGAGTTTTTTGAAGATTTAAGAAAACATGCCAACGAAAAATTGATGTCTTTGCAATAAATTTTGTAATGAACCAATACTGAAAAACCAAACCAATTTCAACCATGAAAAAAATAATACTACTGCTATCACTAACTATTCTAGGCTGCAAATCGAATGAAAAAGTAATTGCTCCGACTGGTTTGGTGACCGATAAAGCGATGGTCGTTTCGGCCCGCCAGGAGGCTTCTGAAATAGGTGTTGCCATTATGAAAAAAGGCGGAAACGCTTTTGATGCCATGGTCGCAACGGAACTGGCTTTGGCCGTTTGCTATCCTCGAGCAGGAAACATAGGCGGAGGTGGTTTTATGGTTTTCAGAAAAGCCAATGGAGAAACCGGTGCGCTTGATTATAGGGAAAAAGCGCCGCTAGCAGCATCCAAAAATATGTTTCTGGACAAAGACGAGAATGTAATCGAGGGTAAAAGCACCGCAACCGCATTTGCATCTGGCGTTCCTGGAACCCTTGCCGGTTTGTTTGCGGTTCATAAAAAATATGGTTCTTTACCCATTGCAGAAATTCTAGCTCCGGTAATCGCATTAGCAAAAAAAGGGGTTGTCGTGACCGAATTTCAAGCGAAAAGCTTATCCGATTACAGATCCACTTTTATCAAAACCAACGGCCCAAATAGTTTGTTTTCGGCAGCATACAAAGCAGGTGACACCATTAAATACCTTGCGTTGGCAAATACTTTACAGCGGATATCTGACAACGGGCGTGACGAGTTTTACAAAGGGGAAACCGCTGAAAAATTGATTGCTTTTTTAAATAGAAAAGGCGGCAATATGACAATTAAGGATTTGAATACATACGAAGCCAAATGGAGGGCTCCAATCACTTTTACATACAAAGAATTAAAAATCACATCGATGTCGCCTCCCAGCAGCGGCGGAATCTGTTTGAACCAAATCATGAAAATGATCGAGCCTTTTGACATTGCCACGATGGGACACAACAGTCTGAAAACGATTCAGGTGATCACGGAAGCAGAACGAAGAGCTTATGCGGACAGGAACTCTTTCTTGGGTGATCCAGATTTTGTTAAGCTTCCCGTAAAAGAACTATTGGATTCCACTTATATCAGAAACAGAATGAGCGATTTTTCATTCGAAAAAGCCTCAAAATCTTCCGAAATCGGAAAAGGAAAAATCCCAGGATACGAGAGCAAACAAACCACTCATTATTCCATCGTGGATTCTCAAGGAAATGCGGTTTCTGCCACGACGACGTTAAATGACAACTATGGTTCTAAAATATACTGCGACGAATTAGGCTTTTTTCTAAACAACCAAATGGATGATTTTAGCGCTAAACCCGGTGTTCCTAATCTTTATGGTCTTACCGGTACTGAAGCCAACAGCATAGCGCCGGGAAAGAGAATGTTGAGTTCCATGACGCCAACCATAGTGGAAAAAGACAAAAAACTATTCATGGTCGTCGGAACTCCGGGCGGCTCTACTATCATTACATCTGTATTGCAAACCATTTTGAATGTTTATGAATACAACATGAGCATGCAAGAAGCAGTTAATGCGCCCCGTTTTCACCATCAATGGCTGCCGGATGAGATCATATTTGAACCCAATTCCTTTGACAAGGAACTTTTGGAAAAGGTAAAAGAAAAAGGATACAAAGTCAATGAAACAGACAAAGAAATCATTGGTCAGGTAGACGCTATTTTAGTCTTGCCAAATGGAAAACTAGAAGGCGGCGCTGATAAGAGAGAAGACAATATAGCGGTTGGTTTCTAAAATCTATTCTTAGTCAATTTCAAAAAAATAAATCCCCAGTATGAAAAAAATTATTGTTCTACTTAGCGTACTTTGCTTCGGCTGCAAGACTCAAAATACAGTCCAACCGACGGGGCTCTTTGCCAATAAAGCAATGGTCGTTTCGGCACGAGAAGAAGCGTCAAAGATTGGAGCGGAAATAATGAAAAAAGGCGGAAATGCATTTGACGCCATGGTGGCCACAGAATTGGCACTAGCCGTCGCTTATCCTTACGCGGGAAATCTTGGCGGCGGCGGTTTTATGGTCTACAGAAAAGCAAATGGAGAAACAGGAACCTTAGACTATCGCGAGAAAGCACCATTAGCTGCAACGAAGGATATGTTCCTTGATAAAGAGGGAAACGTTGTTCCGGGAAAAAGTACAAAAACTCCTTTAGCTATAGGAATTCCCGGAACTGTTGCAGGGGTTTTTGCAGTACACAAAAAACTAGGCTCTTTGCCTATGGAAGAAATATTGAAACCAGTAATTCAATTGGCGGAACGTGGCGTTACTGTCACTCAAAAACAAGCGGAGCGTCTAAACGAATACCGAGAAGAGCTGACAAAAATCAACGGAGAAAACTCTGTTCTTTCGAAGGTGTATAAAGAAAAAGATATCATAAAATATCCAGCCTTGGCAAATACATTGAGACGGATTTCCAAAAATGGCAGGGATGAATTTTATAAAGGGGAAACTGCCAAAATACTGGTGGCCTATTTAAAAGAAAAAGGAGCTATCATTACTATGGCAGATTTGGAGAAATACGAAGCCCAATGGCGAAATCCAATTACTTTTAAATATAAAGATTTGAATATCATCTCGATGGCACCTCCCAGTAGCGGCGGTATTTGTTTGGCGCAAATCATGAAAATGATCGAACCGTACGATTTGTCAAAAATGGGTCACAATTCAGCATCTGCCATTCAAGTTATCGTAGAGGCCGAAAGAAGAGCCTATGCAGATCGCAGTTATTTTTTAGGCGACCCCGATTTTGTAAAAATTCCTTTGAAAGCATTGATGGACGATACTTATCTGAAACAAAGAATGAGCAGTTTCAATTTTGACAAAGCAACTCTTTCCTCTGACGTCAAAGAAGGAAAAGTAAACTACAACGAAAGCATGGAAACTACGCACTACTCTATTGTGGATCAGTTTGGGAATGCGGTTTCGGCAACTACAACACTTAACGCGGGATATGGTTCTAAATATTATTGTGACGAATTGGGATTTATGTTGAATAATGAAATGGACGATTTCAGTTCAAAACCGGGAGTACCCAATATGTTTGGATTGGTTGGAAATGAAGCTAACAGCATTGCTCCCGAAAAAAGAATGTTGAGCTCCATGACACCAACCATTGTTGAAAAAAACGGAAAATTATTTATGTCCGTTGGATCTCCGGGAGGTTCTACTATAATAACTTCAGTACTACAAACAATTTTGAATGTTTATGAATACCAATTGAGCATGCAGCAAGCTGTAAATGCGCCCCGTTTTCACCACCAATGGCTACCGGATATAATCACTTTCGAACCAAATGCATTTGATGCTGAAACATTAAAAACCCTAAAAGCCAAAGGCTATTTGATCAGTGAAAAAACGACTCCCGTTATCGGCAAGGTAGATGCGATTTTAGCGCTTCCCAATGGAAAACTGGAAGGCGGCGCTGACTTTAGAGGAGACGATAAAGCAGTAGGATTTTAACATTATGGGGGTTATTAGAGAACTAGAAAACGCTTTTCAAGAAAACAGCAATCCCGAAAATGCTTTTGCGATGGCAAAATACATGAAAAACAAGTTTGATTTCTTTGGGATAAAAACAACTGAAAGAAGGCATCTTTTAAAAGGAATTTGGAAAGAAAACAAAATCGAAGTTACCGCTAATCCAAGAGCATTAGCGGTTCTTTTATTTGAAAAAAAACACAGGGAATTTCATTATTGCGCCATTGAAATTCTGATAAAAGAACTCAAGGGGAAATACCTGCCGGAAGATATTGAACTGGTTCGAAAATTAATCACCGTAAATTCGTGGTGGGATACTGTTGACACTATATCTAAATACATTCTGGGTCAATATTTACTGCAATATCCAAAATCAATTGAGATCACCATTTCTGAATTTTCCAATTCAGATAATATGTGGCTGAACAGAAGTGCCATTTTATTTCAACTAGGGTATAAGGACAAGACGGATTTCGAATTACTGAAAAAGATTTGCCAACAACATCAAGATTCCTCAGAATTTTTTATTCAAAAAGCAATTGGTTGGGCTTTACGCGAATATACCAAAACAAATCCAGAGGCAGTTAAGGAATTTGTTGCTGCCAATAACTTAAAACCTTTGAGCAGAAAAGAAGCGTTAAAAAACTTAAGTAATGCCTAAATTAATAGTAAATTAGCACTTTCAAAAAAAAATAAATGTTCAAAAAGTTTATTTCTAAATTAGAAACTATAATTGCATGGGCCCAATCCATGTTGACAGAAAAGCAATTTATTTTCTTATCCAGTGTGTTAGTTGGTATTAGTTCGGCATTTGCAGTAATTGTTTTAAAAACTTTTGCCCACTGGGTTTTTTCTTTCGCCACCTACATCAATGGAATTTTAAAATTAAGTTTTATAAACAGTATCTTACCTATCGCAGGGCTTTTATTGACAGTTTTTGTTATAAAGAAGGTCTTGGGCGGCACTATCGAAAAAGGCACTTCACAAATTTTATATTCCGTTGCCAAGAAAGCTAGCATTATTCCAAAAAAGCAAATGTACGCCCACATCATCACCAGTTCCCTAACTGTAGGGCTAGGGGGATCTGCGGGTTTAGAGAGTCCTCTTGTGGTTACCGGAGCCGCCTTTGGATCTAATTATGCCCAAAAATACAAACTAAGCTACAAGGACCGGACGCTTCTCATAGGTTGTGGGGTTGCTGCAGGAATTGCGGCGGCTTTTAACGCGCCAATTGCGGGAGTGTTGTTTGCGGTTGAATTTTTGCTAGTCGATGTCAGCATTTCTGCATTTACTCCAATTATGATTGCCGCTGCGACGGGGGCCTTAGTCTCTGAAATCGTATTGGACGAAACCATACTCTTAAATTTCAGACAGCAACAAGTTTTTGACTATCATAAAATACCGTTTTATATCCTCTTGGGAATATTAACCGGTTTCATATCTGTTTATTACACCCGTTATTTTCAAAGAACGGAGCACTTTTTTCACAAACTTAAGTTGAATCCTTACAAAAAAGCGCTGTTCGGGGCCTCAATTCTAGCTATCCTTATTTTTATTTTTCCAACATTATTTGGCGAAGGTTATGAAAGCATCAAAGTATTGTCAGACAGTGATCCCGGAAAATTATTAGAAAACACGCTTTTCAGCGGTTTCAGGGACAACTCTTGGGTACTTTTGGGGTTTGTGGGACTGACGATGATGTTGAAAGTTTTTGCTACCGGAATCACTCTTGGGGCTGGAGGAAATGGAGGTAACTTTGCCCCCGCTCTATTTTTGGGATCCTATCTTGGTTATTTCTTTTCTAAAGCACTTAACTTATCAGGGCTAACCCAGTTACCTGTCAGCAATTTCACGATGGTAGGTATGGCCGGTATTTTGAGCGGATTGTTTCATGCGCCGCTAACGGCCATTTTCCTTATTGCCGAAATTACTGGTGGCTATAGCTTGATGCTGCCATTGATGCTAGTTGCCTCAATCAGCTTCGCAATTTCGAAGCGATTTGAAAAACACTCCATGGATGTGAAAGATCTGGTTCAAAAAGGCCATGCCTTCACAAGTAATAAAGACACCAACGTACTTTCGACATTGGATACCACTTCCATTATCCAAACAGATTATTTAACCGTTTCGCCAGATGAGAATCTCGAAAAGCTCGTCGATTTGATATCACATTCTAATCAGGTTATTTTTGCGGTTGTCGACAAAGACAAGCATTTGTTGGGTATTGTTCATTTCAACAATATAAGGGAAATCATATTCAACACTTATAGGGTTAAATACACTTTGGTTAAGAATATCATGGCAGAGCCCACTGAAATAATTTACCCATTTAATAGTATGGAAACGGTAATGAACAAGTTTGAGCGCTCAAAAGTGGCATTCCTTCCGGTGATAAAAGATGAAAAATATTTCGGTTTTATCTCAAAATCTGTTGCTCTTGAGGCCTATCGTACCAAACTTAAATCGATGACTATAGAATAATCTAATATCGGATACTTTAAGCTTGACAAATGTTCGATATTAGCGGTATCTTTTTTTTATGTGAAAGATATACCTAAACTATAAAGGAGAATTTCAAACAACATTTGATCGCAGTCCAGCAGACCTTTGCCAATACCACATTGAATAAAATCAAGGAAAGCCTTTTTATAGAATGGCGTACCACCAGGGAAGCCTTAGAAAACTATATCAGTGCTCGGAAGGAAAACGCTAACTTTCGGAGGGCGTTTTTATCTCCGAATTTAACATAAACTTCTAAGCTGTTATATTGAAAGAATAAATCAAAATGGTAACTTTGCTTTTTTCAAAATTATGTTAGACAAAGACAATACCATTGACGTTCAAGGGGCTCGTGTTCACAACCTTAAAAATATAGACATCTCCATTCCTCGCGAAAAACTGGTGGTTATTACCGGCCTTTCGGGTTCGGGGAAATCATCGTTAGCGTTCGACACCATTTACGCCGAAGGGCAGCGCAGATACGTGGAAACATTTTCGGCTTATGCCAGACAGTTTCTCGGAGGCTTGGAGCGTCCGGATGTGGACAAAATAGACGGGCTTTCGCCGGTTATAGCGATTGAACAAAAAACAACAAGCAAAAGTCCCCGCTCCACAGTTGGAACCATTACAGAAATATATGATTTCCTCAGACTGCTTTATGCCCGTGCCGCCGACGCTTACAGTTACAATACCGGGGAAAAAATGGTCAGTTACTCTGACGAACAAATTAAAGACCTGATTACCCAAGATTTCAGCAACAAACGTATCAATATTTTGGCACCTGTCATTAGAGCCAGAAAAGGACATTATGGGGAATTGTTCCAGCAAATCGCCAAACAAGGATTTTTAAAGGTACGCGTGAATGGCGAAGTACGAGATATTACAACTGGAATGAAACTGGACCGTTATAAAACCCATGATATTGAGATTGTTGTCGATCGAATGGTGATTGAATCGACTCCAGATAATGAAAAGCGTTTGAGCGAAAGTATCAATACTGCGATGCATCACGGCGAAAATGTATTAATGGTCTTGGACCAGGACTCTAATGAAGTTCGGTATTTCAGCAGAAACCTCATGTGTCCAACAACCGGAATATCCTATCAAAATCCGGAGCCCAATTTGTTTTCTTTCAATTCCCCAAAAGGGGCTTGTGACCATTGCAACGGTCTGGGAACGGTGAACGAAATCAACATCAAAAAAATCATTCCAAATCCGAAATTATCAATCAAAAACGGTGGTTTTGCGCCTTTGGGGGAATATAAGTCTTCTTGGATTTTCAAGCAAATGGAAATCATTGGGGAAAAATATGGGTTCAAACTCACCGATCCGATAGAAAAAATCCCGGAGGAAGCCATGGAAATGATTCTGAACGGCGGGAAAGAAAAGTTCACGATAAACTCCAAAGATTTAGGGGTGGCCCGCGACTACAAAATTGATTTCGAAGGCATTTCTCATTTCATAAAAAACCAGCATGACGAAAGTGGTTCCACAACAATCAAACGCTGGGCGAAGGAATTCATGGACGAAATTGATTGTCCGGTTTGCGAAGGCTCCCGTCTGAAAAAAGAGGCGATGTTCTTCAAAATTAACGAACAAAACATTTCGGAATTATGCGATATGGATATCTCTGATTTGACTGCCTGGTTCCGCGATTTAGACAGTCATTTGTCAGATAAGCAAAAGCGTATCGCGACTGAAGTTATCAAAGAAATAAACGATCGGTTGAACTTTCTGATGAATGTAGGGCTGGAATATTTGGCGCTAAGCCGAAGCTCAAAATCCCTTTCGGGTGGGGAGGCGCAGCGCATTAGATTGGCTACGCAAATTGGGTCCCAACTGGTTGGAGTACTTTATATCCTGGATGAACCCAGCATTGGTTTACACCAAAGAGACAACGATAAATTAATTCACTCCTTAGAGCAATTACGCGATATAGGCAATTCAGTTATCGTGGTCGAACACGATAAAGACATGATTGAGCGCGCCGATTACGTCATTGACATTGGCCCAAAAGCGGGAAAATTTGGCGGCGAAATTATCAGCCAGGGAACGCCAACCGAAATGCTGGCTACACATACCATGACGGCAATGTACCTTAACGGGGAAATGAAAATCGAAATTCCGGCCAAACGCCGTGAAGGAAATGGCAAATTCATGAAACTGACCGGGGCCACGGGTAATAACCTGAAAAACGTATCCATTGAATTGCCATTGGGTAAAATGATTTGCGTGACTGGAGTTTCCGGTAGCGGTAAATCGACTTTGATAAATGGAACGCTCTACCCTATTTTGAATGCCTATTATTTTAATGGCGTAAAAAAACCACAACCCTACAAAAAAATTGAAGGCTTGGACCTTATTGACAAGGTGATCAATATAGACCAAAGCCCGATAGGACGCACACCGCGTTCTAATCCGGCGACCTATACCGAGGTATTTACCGAAATCCGGAATCTGTTCACCAAGACTTCCGAAAGTATGATTCGTGGCTACAAAGCGGGTCGTTTCAGTTTTAATGTGAAAGGCGGGCGCTGCGAAACTTGTCAAGGATCGGGTGTGCGAACAATCGAAATGAATTTTCTGCCTGATGTTTACGTGGAATGCGAAACCTGCCAAGGCAAGCGTTTTAATAGGGAAACATTGGAAATTCGATTCAAGGGAAAATCGATTTCAGATGTTTTGAATATGACGGTCGATGAGGCGGTTCCGTTTTTTGAAATGATTCCGAAGATTTACAGAAAGGTAAAAACCATACAAGATGTGGGTTTGGGTTATATCACTTTGGGACAACAAAGCACAACCCTCTCGGGAGGTGAAGCGCAACGCATCAAATTGGCCGGCGAATTATCCAAAAGAGATACGGGAAACACTTTCTATATTCTTGACGAGCCCACCACCGGTTTACATTTTGAAGACATTAGGGTTTTGATGGGCGTCATCAATAAACTGGTTGACAAAGGCAATACCATATTAATTATCGAACACAATATGGACGTGATCAAACTGGCCGATTATATCATAGACATCGGTCCCGAAGGCGGAAAAGGGGGTGGACAAGTGGTTGCCAAGGGCACCCCTGAAGAAATAATTAAAAATAAGAAAAGCTATACTGCCCAGTTTTTGAAAAAAGAGTTACTTTAGTATCCTCGGGCACTAGCCCCGGTTGCAACGGCATCCTTTTACTTGTTCCTTTAACAAGTAAAAGATACAGTGGAAAACGGGAATAGCTACAAAAACCTATAGCAAAAAAAATACAAAGTATGAGATTAGAAGATTTCGACAATGATGAGGACAAAATAATCCAGGATCGATTAAAACAAAAAACTTGGAACGAGATACGCACCAATGACAGTTGGGCCATTTTTAAAATCATGGCCGAGTTTGTAAACGGTTACGAAAACATGGGACGAATAGGTCCATGCGTATCCATTTTTGGATCAGCACGAACAAAACCCGAAGACAAGTATTATCTGCTTGCCGAAAGTATTGCCTTCAAAATAAGTAAAGCCGGTTACGGAGTGATTACTGGTGGCGGTCCGGGAATAATGGAAGCCGGTAATAAAGGTGCGCATTTGGGCGGCGGAACCTCTGTGGGATTAAACATCGTTTTGCCCTTCGAACAGCACTACAATCCTTATATCGATGGGGACAAAAACTTGAACTTCGATTATTTCTTTGTTCGAAAAGTAATGTTTGTAAAATATTCCCAAGGGTTTGTGGTAATGCCCGGTGGCTTTGGAACCATGGATGAGTTGTTTGAGGCGATGACCTTGATTCAAACCAAAAAAATAGCCCGATTCCCAATTATTTTGGTGGGAACCAGCTTCTGGTCAGGGTTAATAGAGTGGATTAAAACGGTATTGATAGAACGGGAAATGACGGTCAGCGCAGATGACTTGAAATTGATTAAAATTGTCGATACCGAAGATGAAGTTGTGGAAGTCTTAGATAACTTCTATAAAAAATACAATTTAAAACCAAATTTTTAAGAATAAGCCGTTTTTTGAACGGCTTATTTTGTGCTAATTTAGGATATGATTAGCCCTTTTTAATCCAAATAAATGTATATTGTGCGGTAATAAATTTGAACCCACGATTGAAACCTTTTTACAGAATTGCAGTTTGCCTTATGTTTTTATTGGCCTCAGTAAAACAATATGCTCAACATCATTCCCAAATGTTTGTTGAAGTGAATTCTGATTCTAAAACATTGAATATTCAACAGGACATCACTTTTTTTAACGAATCCGGTGATTCCTTGAGTTCGATAGTTCTGAACGATTGGAATAATGCGTACTCCAATGTCAATTCTTCCTTGGCCAAAAGATTTTCCGATGAGTTTTATCGCGGTTTCCATTTGGCAAAAGAAGAAGAACGTGGCAGCACAACCAATTTAACGATAATTGATACTAATAAATTATTCCTTACCTGGGAAAGGGCCGTGGAAACTCCCGATATTATTACCGTCAAATTAAGGGATAAACTGGCTCCCAATCAGAGATTAATACTGCATCTTACTTATACTGTCAAGGTTCCCAGCGACAAATTTACGAAGTACGGCTATGACGCCAATCGCGCAATGAACCTAAAGACCTGGTACCTCACTCCCGCCCGATATGAAAACCATGATTTCATAGAATACAACAATGCTAATCTAAATGATATCGCCAACGGCGTTTCGGATTTTGACATAGAGTTGAAACTAGCAAACGGTCTTGAAGTAACTTCTGATTTAAACAATACGGGATTTGTCCAAAAAGGAGATCATTCCATCTTCACATTGTCCGGAAAGAACCGAACAAATTTTAGTCTTTTTATAGAACCAAAATCCAGTTTTAACAGCTTCAACATTAAGCCTCTTGAAGTAATAACCAATTTGAAAGAGGAGAAAATCAGTACCGTGCAGCAAGCTTTAGCTGTTGACTGCATTGTTCATTTTGTGAATGATTTAATTGGAAAATACCCGTTTGATAAAATTGTCGTTTCCCAGGCTGATTATGATCGTGATCCTTTTTACGGATTGAATCAACTGCCCTCCTTCATCAGTCCTTTTTCGGATGAATTCACTTTTGAAATTAAATTCCTTAAAACCTATTTAAACAGCTATTTAAAAAATAGTTTGCGATTAGATAACAGGAAAGATGCATGGATATATGATGGCATTCAAGTATTTGCCATGATGAAATACATTGAAGAAAATCATCCAAATACTAAAATGTTGGGTAACATTTCGTCTTTCAAATTACTGAAAAGTTATAATTTGACGAACTTGGACTTTAACGAGCATTACAGCTATTTCTATATGCTAATGGCTCGGAAGAATTTGGACCAGCCCCTTGGCGCTCCCAAAAACACCCTCATCAAGTTTAATGAACAAATTGCCAGTAAATATCGGGCAGGTTTAAGCTTGAGATATCTCGACGATTATCTTGGAAAGAATCTAGTAACTAAGAGTATTCGCCAATTTTACTCAAAAAACAAAGAAAATCAGCTTTCCGGAGTAGATTTTGAATCTGCGCTAAAATCAAACACCGATAAAGACATTGGCTGGTTTTTTAACACCGTTATAAATTCAAGAGACATCATTGACTTCAAATTTTCAGAGGTGTCCAAAACGAAAGACAGCGTTTCTTTTTCCATTAAAAACAGAACAAACGTGATAGTACCTGTTCCCATTTACGGGATCAAAAATGGTGAAATCGTCTTTAAAAAATGGTTAAATCCAACAGTAAAAGGTAGCGTTTTTACTTTGGAAAGAAAAGCTGCCGACAAAATCGTCTTAAACTATAAAAATGAAGTTCCCGAATATAATTTAAGAAACAACTGGAAATCCTTAAAAGGTTTCTTTCCGAACAACCGTCCCATAAAGTTTGTTTTTATGAAGGACCTTGAAGATCCATATTACAATCAGGTTTTGTATGTTCCTACCTTGACTTACAATTTGTACGATGGTTTGTCTCCAGGTTTAAGGCTGCACAACAAGACCATATTGGACAAACCCTTTATTTTTGACGTTAATCCCTCCTACTCCACGAAGGCGCAAACATTCTCGGGTTCCGCAGCTTTTGTTGTGAATCAAAATTATAGAAATGGCTCCCTGTACAACATGAAATATTCGCTTTCCGGAAACTATTTCCATTATGCGGCTGATGCGACTTATCTAAAAATCAATCCCATGATTCAGTTTAGAATTCGCCCAAATGACTTCAGGGATAACCGAAAGCAGCTAATCCTAGTCCGTCAAGTATTGGTGAACAAAGAAAAGAGCGAAATCGTGACCGACAATCTTGCTCAAAATTATTCGGTTTTTAATGCGAAATATTTCAACACAAACACGGAGATTACCGGTCATTTAAGCTTTATGGCGGATATGCAATTTTCGGGAAAATTCGGGAAATTGGCGGCAGAATTGGAATATAGAAAACTTTTCGAAAACAACCGTCAAATCAATGTACGTTTGTATGCAGGTGCTTTTATATACAACAAGACCGATTCCGATTTTTTCAGCTTCGCTCTAGATCGGCCTACCGATTACCTTTTTGACTACAGTTATTATGGACGCTCTGAGAGTAGTGGCTTTTTTAGCCAACAACTGATCGTTGCCGAGGGTGGGTTTAAGTCGAAGTTGAACAGCCCCTATGCCAATCAGTGGATCACGACTCTGAATGGGGGGTATAACATATGGAATTGGGTAGAAGTGTACGGGGATGTAGGTTTTATAAAAAATAAACAGCTTAAGGCACGATTTTTATACGACAGCGGCATCCGTCTGAATTTAGTTCCTGACTATTTTGAATTGTATTTGCCGGTCTACTCCTCTAACGGCTGGGAAATTGGTCAGAAAAATTACAATGAAAAAATACGGTTTGTAATCACTTTGTCGCCTAAAATATTAATCAATTTATTTAATCGAAAATGGTTTTAATCGCAGTTAATTCTTAGTTTTAAATAAATTATTTACAATAAAATAACTATTTAATTATGAATAATTAAAAAATAAATATCTTTAACGTCATTTACTTGCCAATAATTAAATTATATTTATTTCAATGAATTATGATAATCGCTAGTTTTTAATTAAATTTGCCACACTAAGTTATACTTTTCAATTATGATAAAAGAAAAAACCAATACTACTTTAACATTCGAAGATTTTAAAACCGAAGTTTTGAACGACTACAAGATTGCTATCACAAGTAGAGAATGCAGTCTTTTGGGACGTAGGGAAGTGTTGACCGGTAAGGCTAAATTTGGAATTTTCGGAGACGGAAAAGAAGTTCCACAGTTAGCGATGGCAAAATTTTTCAAAAACGGGGACTTCCGTTCCGGTTATTATCGCGATCAAACATTCATGATGGCGATCGGTCAATTGACAGTACAACAGTTTTTTGCCGGTTTGTACGGCAATACAAATATTGAACAAGAACCAATGTCTGCGGGCAGGCAAATGGGAGGTCATTTTGCCACCCATAGTTTGAATGAAGACGGGTCTTGGAAAAACTTAACCAAACAAAAAAATTCAAGCGCCGACATTTCTCCGACGGCTGGACAAATGCCTCGATTACTGGGGCTTGCACAAGCATCAAAAATATACAGACAGGTTCCGGGAATAACTGAAAAATCAAATTTTTCAGTTGATGGAAATGAAGTTGCGTGGGGGACCATTGGAAATGCAAGCACCTCGGAAGGTTTGTTTTTTGAAACTATAAATGCAGCCGGTGTTTTACAAGTACCGATGATCATAAGTGTTTGGGATGACGATTACGGAATTTCAGTTCATGCAAGACATCAAACCACAAAAGAAAATATTTCTGAAATTTTAAAAGGATACCAAAAGGAAAAGGACACTAATGGTTTCGAAATACTGAAAGTGAAAGGTTGGGATTATTCGGATTTGATAGCGACCTATGAAAAGGCGTCCGCTATTGCTCGCGAAAGCCACGTACCGGTACTTATACACGTTGACGAACTGACCCAGCCACAAGGGCATTCAAGTTCGGGTTCGCATGAAAGGTATAAGGACGGAGATCGTCTTGCCTGGGAAAAGGATTACGATTGTATCAGGCAGATGAAACTATGGATGATTGCAATAAACATTGCATCTCCGGAAGAAATTGCCGAAATTGATTCAGATGCAAAAAAAGTAGCTCTTGAAGGCAAAAAAGCAGCCTGGAGCGAATTTATAGAGCCAATCGTTGCCGAACAAAAAGAGCTTGTTACTTTATTAGATAAATTGGCCAATTCAAGCAACAACAAGGATAGCATCCTGAAAATTTCTACTGATTTGAATGGCATAAAAGACCCAATAAGAAAAGAAATTTTGGTTGCAGCGCGCAAAACCTTGCGCCTTGTCATAAATGAAAACGGAAAAGCAGAATTGTCAAACTGGATTACATCATATACAAACAAAAGCCAAGACAGATTCAGCAGCCATTTGTATTCGGATTCCGATAAGAATGTTTTTTCCGTAAATCAAGTATTACCTCAATACCCGGAAAACGCCAAAGAAGATACGGATGGCAGAATGATCTTGAGGGATAATTTTGACGCCATTTTTACAAAATACCCTGAAGCACTCATTTTTGGCGAAGATTCTGGAAACATTGGTGATGTAAACCAAGGTTTAGAGGGAATGCAGGAAAAATATGGTGAGCTGCGTGTTGCCGATGTAGGCATTCG
>NZ_DATBVQ010000190.1:0-5265 GCF_036515215.1 Flavobacterium sp. | reverse complement strand
AAAAAAAAAAGGCTTGTCAATTTTTCAATCGACAAGCCTTTTTGTATGGGGTTAGCAGTATAGAATTATTTTGCAATATTCACAGCTCTGGTTTCTCTAATCACGGTTACTTTAACTTGACCAGGATAGGTCATTTCAGTTTGGATTTTTTGTGAAATTTCAAATGATAGGGTCGCGGCATTATCGTCAGAAACTTTTTCGCTTTCCACGATAACACGAAGTTCTCTTCCTGCTTGGATTGCGTAAGCGTTTTTAACGCCATTAAACCCGTAAGCCACTTCTTCGAGGTCTTTTAGTCGTTGTATGTAAGAATCCAATACTTGTCTTCGTGCACCTGGTCTTGCGCCTGATATGGCATCACAAACCTGTACAATTGGGGACAATAGAGATTTCATTTCTATTTCGTCATGGTGAGCACCAATGGCATTACAAACTTCTTCTTTTTCGCCATATTTTTCAGCCCATTGCATTCCTAATAATGCGTGAGGCAAATCACTTTCTGCATCAGGAACTTTTCCGATATCGTGTAATAAACCTGCTCTTTTGGCTAGTTTAACATTCAGACCCAATTCAGCCGCCATGATTCCACAAAGTTTAGAAACTTCACGGGAGTGTTGCAGTAAATTCTGTCCGTAAGAAGAACGGTATTTCATACGGCCCACTACTTTTATCAATTCTGGATGCAATCCATGAATTCCTAAGTCTATAACGGTGCGTTTTCCAACTTCTATGATTTCGTCGTCAATTTGTTTTGCGGTTTTGGCAACCACCTCTTCGATACGTGCCGGGTGAATACGTCCGTCAGTCACTAATTTATGAAGCGCTAAACGGGCAATTTCTCTACGAACAGGATCAAAGCAAGAAAGTATTATCGCTTCAGGTGTGTCATCAACGATGATTTCAACCCCAGTTGCGGCTTCAAGTGCTCTAATGTTTCTTCCCTCACGCCCGATGATTCTTCCTTTGACGTCATCCGATTCAATGTTAAATACAGAGACACAGTTTTCAACCGCTTCTTCCGTTCCAACTCTTTGAATAGTGTTGATGATGATTTTTTTGGCTTCTTGTTGCGCTGTCAATTTAGCTTCCTCGATCGTGTCTTGGATATGGGACATTGCTTCGGTTTTAGCCTCGGCTTTTAGCCCTTCGACCAATTGGTTTTTGGCATCTTCGGCAGATAAACCGGATATTACCTCAAGTTGTTGCAATTGGCTTTTGTGCAATTTGTCAACCTCTATTTGTCTTCTGTCCAGGATTTCGATTTTAGTGGCGTATTCAGCCGCTTTTGATTCGAAATCATCGTTTACCTTTTTAACTTTAGACAATTCGTTAGAAATCTGGGATTCCTTGTCTCTGATTCTTTTTTCGACTTCAGCAACTTTCTTGTCTCTGGCAAGAATTACTTGTTCGTGTTCTGACTTTAATTCGATAAATTTTTCTTTTGCTTGAAGAATTTTATCTTTTTTTATGTTTTCAGCCTCAAGGTTGGCATCTTTTAAAATTGATGAAGCTTCTTTTTTGGCGCTTTTAATTAAATTAGAAATATTGCTTTTTTCAATAATTTTGGCAATTCCAAAACCTGCTGCTATTCCTATTATTCCTGAAATGACGATCGTTATTATGTCCATGTTTGTTAAAATTTATATATAAAAAAGCCTACATTAAGTTGTTTGTATAAACTCGAAAAGACAAGTTTTGAGCTAACTCACTGTTCAAGTTTCCTCGCCGGAGCGTGGCATGCTTTAGTAGTGATGATTTGCTCATTCTAAAATGTTAGTGTTGAGTTTACCAAATGTGAACTAATGTAGGCAGTATCTTAGTTTCTGTAAAGAACGTTTAATTGTCGAGATATTGATCTAAAAGCGCATTGATTTTTTTAATTCTTTCAATAGTTTCTTCACCATTGATAGAGTTGTCAATTTGTTTTTGTTCTGATTGTGAGGCAAACTGTAAGGCGCACATGGCCAAAACATCTTGCTTATCACGAACAGCGTAATTTTCTTCAAATTGCTTCATCATTACGTCAATTTTTTTTGAAGCACTTCGCAGTCCTTCTTCCTGGGACAGCTCCACCGTTAATGGGTATACTCTGTCTGCAATTGATATTTTAATTTTAAGCTTTTCGTCCATATTTTTTACTAATCAGATAGCTGCGCTATACAGTAATCAATTTCACGAATTAAAGAATTTATTTTGAGCTTTGTATCTCTTTTATTATCGTCACTGCCTAGCAATGAGTTGGCGATCTTGAGGGTTTCATACTGCGATTTTAGCGCTTCGATCTCATTTGACTGAGTTTGTATGATGTGTGCAGATTTTGTTAATTCGATTTTTAAATCTTGATTGTTTTTGTCTAAACTTCTTATTTTTATAATCAGTTTTTCAATCTTATTTTCAAGAGTATCAATTATTTCTGCAATTACACTCATTATATAGCCTATTCATTACTTAATATTACAAATTTAGTATTACTTTTTATTATTACAATATTTTATTTGTTTTTTTATTATAAAATAACCAAGTAGTTGTAATGTAATTAGTTACAAATAGTGGTTTTTTGTAAAGCATAATGAATTAGTTTTTTATCTTAGCAAAAATGTATGTCATGAGATTTTTTGTTTTTTTTCTATTGTTTTCAGTTGTCGCTGTTGCCCAAACGGGGTACCCAAAAGACTATTTTAGTTCGCCTTTATCGATCGCGATGGAATTGTCAGGAAATTTCGGTGAATTAAGGCCCAATCATTTTCATGCCGGATTCGATTTCAAGACCTTGCAGAGGGAGGGACTAGATGTACATGCTGTTGCGGACGGCTATGTTTCGAGAATAAAAATTTCTACTTTTGGAAATGGTAAAGCAATTTATATAACGCATCCCAATGGTTTTACTTCCGTATATTGTCATCTGCAAAAGGGAACCGATGCCATTGAAAATTACATCAAGAAAGCGCATTATAAGGAACAGTCATTTGAAATAGAATTGTTTTTAAAACCGAATGAATTGGTTGTAAAGAAAGGACAAACGATTGCGCTTTCAGGCAATACAGGTTCGTCGGAAGGTCCGCATTTGCATTTTGAATTTCGCGACAGCAAAACCGAGAAAATAATTAATCCGCTGTTGTTCGGGTTTGATAAGTTTATAAAGGACACTAAAAAACCGGCTGTTTCTGCGGTATATGTTTATCCGCTGGACGGAAAGACTTCGGTAAACCAATCTAAGCGTCCACTTTTGCTTAGTTTGTCTTTACAAAAAGATGGGACGTATTTGTCTAATAAGGTTTATGCCAACGGCAAAATAGGTTTTGGTGTCACCGCCGTCGATTATGATAATGTATCTTTCAATAAAAACGGGGTATATAAGGTACAGACTTTTTTAAATGGGAAACCTAATTTTGGGTATCAATTTGACACTTATTCGTTTGATGAAATGCGGTATGTAAATGCGTTGGTGGATTATTCCAGGTATAAAAAAACCTCTCAAAGGGTGCAGAAATTATTCATGGCCAACCCGTACAAATTAAGCATAATAAAGACGGATGACACAAATGGTGTTGTGACAGTGCTTCCTAACCTGACCTCTGTGTATCGGATTGAAGTTTCTGATTTTTTTGGCAACCTAAATACCATTTCCATACCAATCAGTTTTGATTCTGCGGCTGCTATTGTTGAAAAAGAAACCGTAGTATCCAATTATTTTGTAAAAGTGAACAAAGACAATGTTTTTTCTAAAAACAACATGTCTGTTTTCTTTCCGGCCGGAACATTCTATGAAGATTTCGACATGAATTTTGATGTGAGGGATGGCGTTTTGTATCTTCATGACGACACCGTTCCCGTTCATTCTCGTTTTGAAATTTCGATGGAGAGCGACAAATACACTGATGCCCAAAAAGAAAAAGTTTTCATTGCGGATATTGATTCCAGAGGTAGGAGCGGATATAATTCTACCAGTAGAAAAGACAATGTGTATTCTGCAAAGCTGAGATCATTGGGTAAATATACTTTGGCGATAGACACAACGGCGCCAACGGTTTCAATTGCAAAATCTGTCGAAGGGAAGTGGATAAGTACGCAGAAAACGCTTCAGCTTTCAATAAACGACAGCGGATCAGGGATAAAATCTTACAATGGTTATTTGAACGGAAATTGGATTTTTTTCGAATATGATTATAAAACCAGGAGAATAACGCATCATTTCAGCGACGGTATTGTCGCGGAAGGAGCCAATGATTTAAAAGTAGTGCTTACGGATAATGTAGGAAATTCAACTACCTTTGAGACTCGTTTTTTTAGAAGTCAAAAATAAAAACACATAGACAGCTTGAATATTAGAAAAATAATTTTTGTTTTTATTGCATTATTGCTGGGATTTTCTTCTTTTGCTCAATCAGCTCGAGTAAAGGGTGTTATTCTGGACATAAACAATCAACCGATAGGCAATGTGAATGTTTCCTGTTCCGGTAGTAGAACCCAAACTAATTTAAATGGTTTTTATTCGCTTAAGATTCCAGAAAATCAAAAGGTGACCATCACTTTTACGCATGTTTCTTTGAAAAAAGCGACGGTTTCCCTTTCTTTAAAAACAAACGAAGAGCAGGAGTTCAATTTGGTGATGAATGACCAACAAGAACAAATGGGCGAAATTATCGTTACCACAAATAATAAAAAACGCGTCCAGGGCCTAACAACCATTGCACCGGAAGTCATTAGAAAAATGCCTGGAGCCAATGCCGGAATCGAAAATATTTTGAAAACCTTACCGGGCGTAAATTCCAATAATGAATTGAGTACGCAGTATGCGGTTCGAGGCGGTAATTATGATGAGAACTTGGTTTATGTAAATGAGATTGAAATATACCGCCCTTTTCTGATTCGCTCAGGCCAGCAAGAAGGACTTAGTTTTACCAACACTGATCTAGTCCAGAATGTCGATTTTTCGGCTGGCGGTTTTCAGGCCAAATTTGGCGATAAATTGTCTTCCGTTCTTGATATCACCTATAGGAAACCTTCGGAATTTGGCGTCACTTTTGAAGCTAGTTTTCTTGGTGGAAGTTTTTCTGTTGATGCCATTTCTAGAAACAAGAAATGGACCGCAATTACTGGAGTTCGATACAGGAACAACAGCCTTTTGGTGAAAAGCCAAGATACCCAAACAAATTACACTCCGACATTTGCCGACATTCAAACTAATATAAATTATCAGGCTTCCGCCAAATGGCAATGGAGTTTCCTTGGCAATATCTCGCAAAACAGCTACAAATACCAGCC
>NZ_DATBVQ010000189.1:0-25796 GCF_036515215.1 Flavobacterium sp. | reverse complement strand
ATTAGAAACCTTAAAAGCTGGTGATGCCGGTAAAACTACTAATTGGGCTTGGGTAATGATCAATATCAACCCACAAATATTTTCCACAAAAAAATAATTATCAATTACTTAAAAAATAAAAACATGAAAAAATTAGTGTTTAGATTATCGATACTGGCCATTGCTTCTCTGGGAGTTATTAGCTGTAAAAAGGAGGAAAAGAAAGCCGTTGTTACTAAAGCTCCTTCGACTTCAAAAACAGAACAATTAGCGCTGGAGAAGCCCCAGGTAACTTTAGGATTCATCAAATTGACAGATATGGCGCCTTTGGCTATAGCCAAAGAAAAGGGCTTCTTTGAAGATGAAGGTTTATTCGTAACCCTGGAAGCACAATCCAACTGGAAAAATGTTTTGGACCGTGTAATTGACGAGCAAATTGACGGATCCCATATGTTGGCCGGACAACCGATAGCTGCCGCAGTGGGTTTCGGGCGACAAGCCCAATTAGTGACAACCTTTTCTATGGATTTGAACGGTAATGCCATCACAGTTTCCAATGATGTTTGGTCAAAGATGAAACCCGGATTGCCAATGAAAGACGGAAAACCTGTTCATCCAATTAGTGCCGGTGCTTTGTTACCCGTTATTAAAGAATACAAAAATGCCAACAAACCATTTAAAATGGGTATGGTATTCCCGGTATCAACACACAACTACCAGCTGCGTTATTGGTTAGCTGCCGGAGGAATCAACCCTGGCCAATATACAAAAGACAATGCGCAAGGTATGATCAATGCCGATGTATTATTATCGGTTACCCCTCCGCCACAAATGCCAGCCACACTGGAGGCAGGAACCATCAACGGATATTGCGTCGGTGAACCTTGGAACCAGCAGGCGGTAAGTAAAGGAATTGGGGTACCCGTAATCACGAGCCGCGATATTTGGAAAAACCACCCCGAAAAAGTATTTGTTATGACTCAAGCTTTCATTAACAAAAACCCAAATACTGCCATTGCCATCACCAAAGCCTTAATCAGAGCCGGAAAATGGTTGGACGGTCCAGAAAACAGACTAGAAGCTGTCAAGATTCTATCAAGCCCCGCTTATGTTGGTGCCGATGAGAATGTATTGAAAAACTCCATGACCGGAACTTTTGAATACGAAAAAGGGGACAAACGTGATGCAGCCGATTTCAACGTGTTTTTCAAAGACAACGCTACTTATCCTTACTATTCCGACGGAATTTGGTTTATGACCCAAATGAGACGTTGGGGGCAGATTACGGAATCGAAACCAGCCGAATGGTACGCATCAAAAATCAAGGAAGTTTACAAGCCTGAAATTTGGACCAAAGCGGCGCAACTTCTATTGAAAGAAGGTAATCTGTCTGGAGAAGAAATACCTACCACCGATGGCTACAAACCTGCAACCACAGACTTTATAGACGGGGTGAAATACGATGGGAAAATGCCCCTTGAGTATATAAAAAGCTTAAAAATTGGTAATAAAAACTAATTCATGAACTATGTAGTTGGGGGTGTTGTAGTATCATCCTCAACTATTTATTTAAAAACTACAAATGCAATGGTGCCTTAGAATGGTTTCTTACATAGGATAGAAATTAGTTTTAAAATCAAAACGAATTAATGTCCTTTCGACCAATTTTAAATATATAAAAATAGAAACATGAAGACTAAAATAATAAAAACTGTACAATTTATTGGCTTGGGTTATTTAGAACCTCTCATTAGATTATTGGTTGGTGAAGATTTGAAAAAAAATGGCAAGAAAGCATTCAAGAGAATACTCTTCCCTATTTTATCAGTGGTATTATTTATCTTTTTATGGCAATCCTTTTCTAATTATTTAAGTAATGTTGAGTCCGAAATAAAAATCGAAAAAGCACTTAAGGATCAGGGGAGCGAAGCGGCTAAAAAACTGGAAGCCTGCATTGCCTCTGGAGACATCAGTTGCAGACCTAATTCCTTGCCTTCTCCCGCGATGGTTTATACCGCTGTAGGAAAACTGTGGGACGATCACAAAATAATGACGACAAAAAAACAGGATTTTATAGACAAGTATGAGACTATAAATGCAGCACGCAAAACCAAGGGGCAAATCGAAATTGTCTATACCGGCCGGCCGTCATTTGTGGACCAAATAATGACCAGTTTAAAAACCGTTTTTGCAGGTTTCTTGCTTTCGATAATTATTGCTGTTCCTACCGGCGTTTTGTTGGGACTAAGTACTACACTGAGAACTTCGTTCAACTGGATTGTCCAAATATTCAAACCGGTCTCTCCTGTCGTTTGGTTATTGCTGGTGTCCATGATTGTAAAAACACTTTTAACCAATGTTGATGTCGAAAAATCGTTTGTGATCTCTTTCATAAGCGTGGGACTGTGCTCCATGTGGGCCACCTTGGTAAACACAAGCGTAGGAGTATACTCTGTCGACAAAGATTATATTAACGTTGCCAAAGTGTTGCAGCTGGGACCATTCAGCAAGGTTTTCAAAATAATCCTTCCTTCCTCTTTCCCGATGATATTTACTGGATTACGAATTACGCTCTCTGTGGCTTGGATGGTCCTCATCGCGATTGAACTATTGGCACAAAGTCCCGGATTAGGATCTTTTGTTTGGGAAGAATTCCAAAATGGATCCAGTGATTCCAATTCGAAAATTATTGTTGCCATGTTCGTTATCGGGATCATCGGATTTATGCTGGATCGCATCATGATGATTTTTCAAAAACTGTTAACATTTACTGAATAGAGTCTAAGGTTTTAAAGTCTAATTTCTTAAATAGTGATTTTTGACCCAGACTCTCGCGACATTGACTTTCAGGCTTTTGACTAAAAAAATATATTATGGCTTATATAGAACTAAAAAATGTTTGTAAATCCTATGGTGAAGGAAAAGACAAAACCGAAGTATTATCAAACATAAACCTAAAAATTGAAGAGGGTGAATTTGTTGCCATCGTCGGGTTTACCGGAAGCGGCAAAACCACTTTGATCAACCTAATCGCCGGATTAATAGAACCTGATTCGGGAGAGATTTTATTCAAGGGAAAACCAATTCAAGGAACCAGCCACGAACGTGGAATCATCTTTCAGAATTATTCATTGTTGCCCTGGCTTAGTGTTCATGATAATATTGCCATGGCGGTAAAATCAGTATTTAACGATTGGACAACAAAACAAGTGGAGGATCATGTGAATAGCTTCATTGAAAAAGTAAACCTTTCCCATGCCGCCCACAAAAAACCAAGGGAACTCTCCGGCGGAATGCGCCAGCGTGTGGCTGTAGCCAGGACGTTGGCCATGAAACCCGAATTGATCCTGATGGATGAGCCCTTGGGTGCATTGGATGCGCTGACAAGAGGAAACCTACAAGAGGAGATATTGTCGATTTGGAGCGAAGACAGACGCACCGCCTTGCTGATCACAAATGATGTGGATGAGGGTGTTTTTATGGCCGATAGGGTAATTCCTTTACGTCCAGGACCAAAAGCCACATTAGGCCCCGAATTTGAGATTGAAATTGAAAGACCCCGAAATAAAATTGCGTTGAACCATTTGGGCAGTTTCAAAAAACTGAGAAACGAAATCATTGAATATCTGATGGAAATCGGAATGGAAAGGACGGCCGGAATGGAAATTACCCATTATGAATTGCCCGATTTAGCGCCCAGACGATTCAACTAAAATTCATCACAATCATAATTTAAAGCAAAGATGCCATGACAAATTCCATATTAGAAAAAGACAGAATAAATCGAGATCCATTGGGATTTGAAAAATACATGTTGGAGCTGTCTGATTTAACCAAAATTTATCCTACTTCAAAAGGTGATTTTGTAGTGCTGGAAAATCTAAATTTAAAAATTAAAGAAGGGGAATTTGTTTCCATAATTGGACATTCCGGTTGCGGAAAGACAACATTGCTCTCGATGATTGCAGGCTTGAACCCCATATCGGGAGGCCAAATAATTTTGGATGGTTCCCCAATTACCGGACCCGGACCGGACCGAGGCGTGATTTTTCAATCCCCCAGTTTATTGCCCTGGATGAGCGCCTTAGAAAATGTCTTATTGGGTGTTGAAAAGGTTTTTGCACATGCGACAAAAAAACAACGTTTGGACATTTGTAAATACTACTTAAGCAAAGTGGGACTCGATGGCGCCTTTGACAAAAAAGCAAAAGATCTTTCGCAGGGAATGAAGCAAAGGGTTGGCATCGCGAGAGCGTTGGCACTGAAACCCCAAATATTGCTTTTGGACGAACCATTCGGTATGCTGGATTCTTTAACTAGGGGTGAGTTACAAGATGTGTTGCTGGAAGTATTAAACAAAGAAAAAACGACCGGAATAATGATTACGCATGATGTCGATGAATCCATTTTCTTGGCTGACAGGGTCATTATGATGACCTCCGGACCCAAAGCACAAATAGGCGATATTCTGGATATCAATTATGAAAGACCACGAAATAGGAAAGCGATATTGGAACATCCGACTTATTATGACAACCGGGAGCATTTGATTAATTTCCTGGAACGATAAGAATAATAAATTGAGTTCTTTGAAAAAGATTGGGGTCATAAGCTTCAGTCTTTTTTTTGTTCCAGACCAAACCAACCCATATTTGCACAAATTCGTCGAATTCGTGTTCAATTTTTTCAGAAGCTAAAAGCGAAATGCACTAAGGTACATAGTTTTAAACTATATATGGGAACGATACAATTTATTAATGTTACAATTAAACCCTCTTATTACAACAAATTTTGCCGTTTAAGGCATCAAATTTTCTAAATTGATAAAACTCAGAAAAAAAGAACAGCCGCTACAAGTTTTTACGTATTAATACTTATTTTTGTTAGAGAAATTTTAGAATCCCATATTCTATTTCATATAAAGTTTTACTATTTAAATACCGAAGATTACTAATGCAAAATCCAGAAATCAAAACAACTTGCTCTTATTGTGGCGTGGGCTGCGGAATTATTGTAACCAATGATTCTAAAAATGGCGTAACGGTTCGCGGTGATAAGGATCATCCCGTAAATAGAGGAATGCTTTGTTCTAAAGGGATGAACTTACATTATGTAGCCAATGACACTTCGGATAGGATTCTTTATCCAGAAATGCGCTGGAGCAAATCCCACCCCATGGAAAGGGTAAGTTGGGATTCGGCGATGGACCGTGCCGCGGCTGTTTTTTCTTCCATAATAAAAAAACACGGTCCGGATAGTGTGGGTTTTTATATTTCCGGGCAATGTCTTACAGAAGAATATTACTTAGTGAACAAATTGGTAAAAGGATTCCTTAAAACCAATAATATAGACACCAACTCTCGCTTATGCATGAGCTCGGCGGTAGTGGGATACAAAAAAACATTTGGGGAAGACTCCGTTCCTATTGCATATGACGACATTGAACTGGCAGATACTTTCTTGATCACAGGGGCCAATCCGGCGTGGTGCCACCCCATCCTTTTTAGACGATTGGAGCAGCATAAAGAGAAAAACCCCAAGGTAAAAATAATAGTTATTGACCCACGAAGAACAGATACCGCGGCAACTGCCGATCTGCATATTCAAATTATCCCAGGCACCGACATTATATTATATCATGCCTTGGCCAAATGCATCATAGAAAGAGGCTATACCGATGCTGATTTTATAAAAAACAACACCGAAAATTACCTGGCATACAGGGAGCTTGTTTTGTCTACCTCACTAGAAAAAGCATCCAAACTTTGTGGCATTCCTGTTAGTGACATAAAACTGGCAGCCGACCTGATAGGCAAAGCGGAAGGATTTCTTTCGCTTTGGGCCATGGGACTCAATCAAAGCGCTATCGGGGTGGATAAAAACACCGCTTTGTTGAATATCTCACTGTTAACCGGTCATGTGGGAAAACCCGGGTCTGGCCCCTTTTCATTGACGGGCCAGCCCAATGCCATGGGGGGGCGTGAAGTGGGCGGAATGGCCAATCTATTGGCGGTACACAAAGATTTGGGCAACCCAAGCCACCGGCAAGAAGTGGCCGACTTTTGGGGAGTGGACTCCATTTCAGAAAAACCGGGATTGACGGCCACGGAAATGTTTGATGCCCTTGAATCTGGGAAAATGAAAGCGATTTGGGTAATTTGCACCAATCCTTTGGTTAGCTTACCCGATTCCCGAAGAGTGGAAAAAGCGTTGGCTAAAGCCAAATTTGTTGTCGTGCAGGAGATATCCCATAATGCGGACACGGCAAAGCATGCCGACTTATTATTGCCTGCAGCGGGATGGCTCGAGAAAGAAGGGACAATGACCAATTCTGAAAGGAGGATTTCATATTTGCCGAAAGGCATCAATGCTCCAGGAGAAGCATTATCGGATGTTGAAATATTGCTTCGTTTTGCAAAAAAAATGAATTTCAACGGCTTCAATTTCAATAATACCGAAGAGGTTTACAAGGAGTACTGTCAAATGACAAAAAACACCAATATTGATATTTCTTATTTAAATTATAATAGATTAAAAAACGAAGGCACTTTTCAGTGGCCCGTCCCCGATTACGGACATCCCGGTACGCCTCGTTTGTTCACCGACAGGAAATTCTACACGCCTTCGCAAAAGGCCATTTTCAACCTACCGACAGCTATCGAAAATACCTCGGAGCAACCCAATGACAAATTCCCATTTATACTCACCACGGGACGCGTGAGGGACCAATGGCATACGATGACCAAAACGGGAAAAGTGTCGAGACTGATGACGCATACCCCTAGCCCGTTTCTGGAAATAAACCCTATTGACGCATATAAGACATCGATTAAAAACGGAGATATTGTGATGGTCAGCAGTAAAAACGGTAGCGTACGCGTAAAAGCAAAAGTGACCGATAGCATCAAAGAAAGAGTCGTGTTCTTACCCATGCACTGGGGAAAACAATTGGAAAACGATTTGAATAGAACCAATAATTTGACCAATACGCTCGTTGATCCGGTTTCCAAAGAACCCGATTTTAAATTCACCACCGTGTCTGTTGCCAAATACATTAAGCCATTTCAAAAAATAGCTATCATTGGGGCCGGTGCCGCCGCATTTCGATTCATACAGAATTACAGGGAAATCAACACGACCGACGAAATAATCGTATTCTCGAATGAAACAAACCCTTTTTACAACCGCGTTTTACTACCCGAATATGTTACTGCCGAGTTGTCTTGGGACAAATTATTAAAAATAAAGGATGACGCATTAGTCAAACTCAATATCACAATGAAGCCGGGAATTGGGGTGGATTCCATCAATGCCTCCGACAAAACATTGACTGACAGCACCGGAAGCATTCACTCCTTTGACAACTTGATTTTGGCCACGGGAAGCAGGCCGTTTGTTCCAGAAAACGCACAATTGCACCTGCCGGGCCGGTTTACCATTCGGAGAAAAGAAGACGCCGACCGACTTAAAAACTATTTGGACAACAGCCGCTTGGCGCCCGAGGAACAACATGTGGTTATTGTGGGTGGCGGCTTATTAGGACTGGAGTTAGCGGCGGCTTTAAAACACAAAAAAGTTAAGATTACCATTATACAAAGGGCGTCCCGATTGATGGAGCGCCAGCTGGATCGTGTTTCAAGTAAACTGTTGGCCGAAGAAGTCCAAATCAGGGACATCCAAATTTATTTTGACAATGAAGTCAGTACGGTGTTTGAAACGGACAATGCAAATGAACTTGAAATTGCCTTAAAAAGCGGACGGATTATCACCGCAAATGCCATCGTATACACCATTGGAACAATTCCTAATATCGAATTGGCCAAAGAATCAGGGATAGTTTGTGGACGCGGCGTAAAAGTAAATCAGTATTTGCAATCCTCAAATCCGGACATCTATGCCATTGGGGAAATAGCCGAATTCAATAATCGATTGTTCGGAATTACCTCGGCGGCAGAAGAACAAGCGGATATCTTGGCGAATTATTTCGCCGGCGACATCAGCAGTATCTATAAAGGTTCGGTGCTGATGAATATCCTAAAACTGGAGGATATCAATTTATGCAGCATCGGTGAAATCGAAATCCCCGAAAATGATGATTCCTATGAGGAAATCATATTTGCCGATCTGAAACAACATTATTACAAAAAATGCATCGTCAAAAATGATTTGCTGGTCGGTGCCATTTTGATGGGAGATAAAAATGAATTTGCCGAGTTCAAAAGCATGATCGAAAGCAAAATCGAACTGTCCGACAAGAGGAATTCCCTGCTGAGAGGAAGCTCCAATGCGAAACCCGTTTTAGGGAAACTCGTCTGTTCCTGCAGCCAAGTGGGAAGCGGCAATATCGAGGAGGCCATCAAAAGCGGGACAACCAATTTTACCGAATTGTGCAAGAGTACCGGAGCCGGTTTGGGCTGTGGAAGTTGCAAAACGGAAGTAAAGGAAATTTTATCAAAAATTAAATAATAGTGACCGGTGATCGGCGGCCTGTTTAGGTAACTGGAGACAGATCACTGCATGCTCAACATTACAAATAGATATGGAACTAACGAGATTAATAGTAAAGGGAGGGGTCATTTCACCGGGTGAATTGCGGGACATTGTCAATATGGGGTTGGAACAAGGGCTCAAAGACTTTTCCTTTGGATCCAGACAAGACATTATTTTTCCGAAAGGGTTTGAAAATCTAGATCCGGAAAAAAAAGGCAGCCATCAAGTTATTTTCCCGGATCAAAAAAGCGGAAATAACATTGTCTCTTCTTATGTTTCAACCGATATCTTCAGAAATACAGCTTGGCTTACGGGGAATAAATTCCTCTACATTTTGGAACAATTCAAAGAACAACCGGCCTTAAAAGTCAACATCACCGACCCGAAACAGCAATTGGTCCCTTTGTTTACGGGACACATCAACTTTATAGCATCAGAGCACGAGGATTATTGGTTCCTATACATTCGATTGCCCAATTGGGAACGAATGGAAGTATATCCCGTACTTATTTACAGCTGGGACATCTCAAAATTTTATTACGAGATCGAACGAATTGTCAGTGAAGAGTCCTGTGGGATTGACATGATCTTCAGTCTTGTCTCCGAAGCTCTGGACACCAATAACAGAACGATTGACAAACCGTTACACATCCCTTTCTATCCGTTTCCATATTATGAAGGCATGAACCGGTTGGGTATCGATCAATATTGGTTGGGCTTGTATTGGAGGAACAACCTCTACGATCTGGAATTCCTAAAAGAAATGTGTGATTTGTGCTTTGACTGTAAAATAGGCAAAATATGCATCACGCCTTGGAAATCGTTTGTTGTCAAAGGGATCCCAAAGGACCGAAAACTGGATTGGGAGAAATTCTTGGGCAAGAAAGGAATTAATATCCGCCATTCTCTTTTGGAACTCAATTGGCACTTGCCGGTGGCCATGGACTGGGCGCTTAATCTAAAAACGCTCCTGGTTCGCACCTTGGACCAATTTGACATCAGCACTTACGGCCTCACTTTCGGAATATCCGAATACAATCGCGACGGACATTATTTCACTTCCATAGTGGTCGAAAAGAATGAGCTTCCAAAAGACCTGGCTTCGATCAAAATCAGGGACACCTATAATGTGCTTTATGCCAAAAACTTCGACCCAAATAACAGGACCTATATTGTTCATGCCCAGGATGTCGACAAGCTTGAATTGCCCACTATTTTAATTGAATTGAGCAGGAAATATTTCGACGAATTAGGGAATTCTGTCATCGAAATTGATACTGAAACGGCAACCATAAAAGAAAAAAAGGAACTTGATGTGCATCAATGCCAGGATTGCTTGACGGTCTATAATTCCGAATACGGGGATCAAGAGCAGGGCATCGAAAAAGGCACTTTGTTCAAAGATTTGCCGGTGGATTATTGTTGTTCACTATGCGAGGCTCCAAAAGCAAATTTCATCGCTTTGAATACCGAAAAACCAAACATAAACGCCGCTTTTTAGCTTTTATAGCCTAGCACATATGAGTACTAATTTCAAAACGGTGAGTTCGTCACACATCACGATTTCCGAACTAATGCTGCCCTCACACACCAACTTCAGCGGAAAAATTCACGGTGGCTATATTCTGTCGCTGATGGACCAGATCGCTTTCGCCTGCGGATCCAAATTTTGCGGCAATTATTGCGTCACCGCTTCGGTAGACACGGTGAATTTCCTGAAACCCATAGAGGTGGGTGCATTGGTCACCATGAAAGCCAGCGTCAATTATGTGGGGAACAGTTCGATGATTGTGGGCATCCGAGTGGAGTCTGAAAATATTCAAACGGGAACCGTTAATCACTGCAATTCCTCCTATTTCACGATGGTTTCTAAAGACAGCGACGGCAAAAACGCCGCCGTTCCGGGACTCATCCTTACCACCTTGAAAGAAGTAAGTCGGTTTCGAAATGCGTTAAAGCAAATCGCATTAAAAAAAGAAAGAGAGCTTCACAGGAGCGTGGCCTCATTTGGATCCATTGAAAGTATTTTGAGCTTGAAGAAATACAACGTAAAGGTCGAGCTGCAGTAATTTGCACCAATAAAAAAGGGTACTGCTTTCACAACTATGCAAAAGTAGTACCCATTATAAAATACTTTTTCTATTTCAATTTACTCGTATCCACTCGAGTTGGCGTGTCTTTTCCGCTAACGATGGTGGACGAACTGATCGCGATGGCTTTGATGATTTCGGTCATGTTGTTCATGTCCAAGGTTTCAATTTCGTCGCTTGCTTTGTGGTAGTTGAGTTCGTTATCCATTTTTGAGGTGGAAATCGTATGCGCAGGAACACCAAGTCTCGCCAAAGTCGCATTGTCCGAGCGATAGAACAGTTGCTGTTCCGGGTATGGGTCCGGATGGAATTTAAACACCGATCCTTCTAAATTTTTCTGCAGAATTTGGCCCATATCCGATTTGTCGTATCCGGTAATGTAGGCCGAGTTTTTTCCCCATTTCGATTCCGTCCCTATCATTTCCAAGTTGAACATCGCCACAACTTGCTCTGGGTCCAGTTGTTTCGAAAAATATTTGGATCCGTAGCCCCCCAATTCTTCGGCCACAAAAGCGGTGAAAATGATGGAACGCTCGTTGTTGTTCATTTTTTTGAAATACTCCGCAAGCAGGATTACGGCTGTTGTTCCCGCTGCGTCATCGTTGGCGCCGTTGTAAATGGAATCCGTTGCATCGTGCGCTTGGCCTTCTGCCGGTGAGCCCACGCCCAAATGGTCGTAATGCCCCGAAAACACCACGTATTCGTTCGGTTTGCTTTTCCCTTTCAAAACCCCAACCACGTTGTTCAATTTTTTGGTGGTGATGCTGTTTGTCGCTTCTATCGAGAAATGGGTGGCTTCCGTTGGCCCGAAAACAAACACCACAGTGTTTTTACCCGGGTTCGCCGCCATCTGATTCATGTGACGCATATTTTGGATGGCCCTTTTAAACGAATCATCAACAAGGACCAAAAGGTTTTTATCGCTTTGGTAATACTCGTAAAACTTGGGCCCGAATGAATCCCCAGCCCTGATGTTCACCACCGTAATGGCGCTTCCCTCGGAAAGCGACACCTGGGGTTGGTAGGAGAACGAAATCATCGACTCTTCATCAATCGTTTTGCCGTCAATTTGCACCTCAAGCCCCGTCCTTTTGGACTCGGTCATCGCAAATTCCTGCTTGTAATCTTCCGCGCCATTAAAGGTCTGAAGGCCTATATTCTTGAACTGCGACTCAATGTAGCCCGAAGCCTTATAGATACCCGGAGTGAAGGCCCTGCGCCCTTGCATGTCGTCTGCAGAAAGCACTTTCTCGATTTCTGTCACTTTATCCGTGCAGATGATCTTATCGATGGACTGCGCCTGAACCATAAAACCGGAACAAAGGACAAGACCACTTAAAACAATTCTTTTCATATATATAATTTTAGATGACAAACGATTCCACAATAAGAGTGCGGTATCGCAAATGTGTTACAGTACATTTAAAAAAAATACTGTAACTACCTAAAAGGAAATAGGCACTTGATGCCCAAAAGCGTTTTGGCACCGAGTTTTTTTATCATAGAATGAAAAAGAATTTAAAATAAAAATAATGAAGAATTTAATCTACTTATTATTTATAATGTTGTCTACAAGTTGTTCCAACAGCGATGACACCCAGAAAACAATCTGCCCCAAGAACTGATTGAAAAATGGAAAATAGTAAAGGTTTTTGAGACCAAAGGGGTTGGGAAAAAAATTTCAAGTCTTGTAAAACAGACATTTAAAATGAAAACTTAAAAACTAGTCGTTTTTCATTCTGAGCATTTGTTCATTTGCTTTCTTGAAAATATTACGGATTACTTCACCATCAGAGGGTTCTTCATCCAGGGTCTCTGGATCCCATTGACTTCGTTCGGTAGCAAAGAAATCGCCACCATAAATGTGAAGTCCCCCAGTAAATTTCTGAAGAGGGTTAGTTACAGAATGAATCGCATTTGTGGCAAGGGTTGCAACGTCACCAGCGAACAAACATCGTACATCATTAGCCTCCAATCCATTCTCGGTTCTATTCCAGATAATATTGTCTTCACGTCCGGTATAGATCCCAATATTTGCCCACATAAGATGATTATGCGGCATAAGATTCATTTGTGGGGTCCATGATGCAGCAAAAATTGTTAGTTCCTTTGAGCGAAGAAAAACCTTTAATCCCGCCTCAGTTGGATTGCCGATTGCTTTCAACATCGCCAATGGATTAGATACACCTTTTGCTAAAACCTCCTTGACAGCTTTTTGAGGATCTGATTCTTTATTGGCAGCAATACAATCTTCTATAAATTTTTGCATTTCAATTAAATCTTTTTCTTCAACAGGAATTATTCGTTCCCCATGATCCAAAGCATCAATAGATATTTCTGTCATTCCGGATGCCATAAAGGAAGGGAGAGCAGTAAAACCTAACCCAAGCCCTAATGTTTTAATCATTTCCCTTCGCGATATATCTGAAACATTATTTTTTGATGAAGCCATAAAATATTCGTATGGATTTTATATTCAACAAGATACAAAAAAAATAAGTTGAGTTCTATTTTTTTTCTTTTTTTAACCCTAAGTTAATAGTAACAACAGTAGGTCCAATTGTAGCTATCATTCTCATGCCTACAATGAGTTCAAAGTGCATCGCTATTTTTACCGTGGCTCGAAAAAAAACAAACTTATAAAACCCAATCTTTAGTTAACTGACTTACAGTCATCTGCACGGAAAGCGGTGAGTTTTTGAACTACAGCTGAAAATATATTAGATACTGCAACAATTTTATTTGGTTAATCAATAATACCAGCTACTTCAATGACAAGAACAGCTCCTAAAAAACGAAACCTCCTTTAAATTGATTTAAAGGAGGTTGCTGAAATTATATTTTGACGAAAATTGCGGCTGTTTGCAGCTCCCAATTTTTTAGATTGATTCAACAAATTTTAAAAAGACTTTTTTGTGAAGCTCCAAATCCATGTTAGGAGAAAGCGCGGCACGTACAATATAGTCCTTGTCGCCTTCCTTAGTCGTTCCCTGGGTAGATGTCGCGGGTATCGTCCAGTAACATCCCTTTAACTGCCCGTAACTAACGCAGAACTTGCTTTCATGGGGGATTTCTGTAATCATCAAATTGATTAACTTGAGATTCAACTCCCTTTTATACGTCTCTTTTTCCTCGTCAGTATTCCCCTTGGTGGGAAGGTCCAATGAAAACACCGATGGGGTGAATCCTTGTTTTGCCAATTCCTCTGAAACAAAATTGATTTTCGCCTCCGGTAAAGCCCCGTGGATGAAGTTCACAAATTCACGGGTATTGGTATAAGCGTCTGCAATCCTCTGATTCATTGAAGGCAATTGTTTTGCCAATATTTCATATTGGAGGTCTGTCGCCTCGTTATCGCAAAGCAGCAGATGCTTCTCGATTTTTTCCATCAACGCCTCCGTTTTTTTATTTCCCACGCAGTAGCCTGAAGTGCACAGCCCACCGCTTGGAAATTTAGATCCGCTGGCAAATGAAATGGTCCTGACCGATGAAAGTATTTCCCCTTCGCCCAAAAAGTGCACGTTAGGACAAAACGTTTGGTCTAAAATAAAAACGGGATCGATAGCGATCTCACCACTTGCGGTTTTACGCTCTTGGCTCAAAACATCTTTCAGTCGCATAAGATCCGGCACTTCGACTCTAGGGTTTGTCGGGATTTCGGCGATGATGTAAGGGACGGCATCTTCGCGCGCCATTTGATCCAGAATCACATCGATACTCTGAACCATTTCGTTACCGCCATCAACGGCTAAATCCACCACCTCAACGTTATCAATGCAAGCGGCAACCCTTCTTGCCTGGTCATTTGTCCCACCATAACAATTTGGGGGAACAATAATTTTGATTGCCTTTCCTTTGTGTTTCTCCACCGCATCGGCAATGAGCCCCATCAAAATCGCATATTGGATAGACAGTCCGCTGGAAGCTACAACTGGTTTTGTAGTGGTCCCAGTAATCTTGTTAATTGAATCCAAAACGACTGCTTTGTTTGCCTCTACATTACTTTTTTCGGTATCAAAAGAAGACTGATCCGCTAGCGACCTTAGCGCAACAAGACAGTTGGCCGGCGTCATTGCAATGGTCTCTCTCCTTCTTACATGCTGAATCTCTGAGATGTAACTTTCATTCCGTTCGCTATTTACCAATAAAACGCTTCCAAGCGGGGAATGAACATTGACAACAAAGTCAATATTTGAATTGAGATCAACAGTTCCAATTGCATCTTGTTGCGAAATGAAAACGGTGCTGCCGTCAAATGCGGAAACCTCATCCACATTCTCAACATGCTTTAGATCAAATTTATAACCGTAAATACTTTTCAGCACTTCGGCATCAAAAGAATCGGCCAATTCGTCGGTATAGACGATCTGGGTGTTCTTGTTGTCCAATAAATTTTTTCTGAGGATCGCCAAAACGGGAACCGTCTTCGATGAAAAACTGATCACATCTTCAGGCTTCAGACTATTTAACTTAGCGATTCCCCATTCCAGTATACAAGACAATGGATGACCCAGTCGGATATAGTCATAAGCGGTGGGCAATGCGCTCAGCGCCGACGGCTCGGCGTTATTGTCATTGAATAAGGTTTCGAACTGCTCCAAAAATTGAGTTTTGGCCAATTTTTCGTCATATATATCCAGCCGGTGGGTTGTCGTACTCAACCAGCCTGTTGGCATATTTTGCAGTACCTCTTTAATATAATTTAGCATTTTACTCTCGTTCATTATTTTCACTTTTAAATAGGCCGGCAAGGTACATTAATTCGATTTATTTCAGAAATGTTGCGGCAGGTTTTGTCAAATTGCGCCCCAGCCTTGACTGGATTTATATTATTAAACCGATCTACCACCAAACAATAAAAAAAGACAAATAAGTTCCCTTGTATTTTTGCCAGCACAATAGCGCTTGCTTTTCCCTGATGCTGGTGTCAATCTTATTTTCCAGCCCTTTATAATCGGTCCAAATTTCATTTTCGGAAGCATCCATCCCCCATTCCTTTTTTGAAGGCAAATAATAGGTTTTTTCGGAATTATCGAGGCTGATAAATGTCTCTAGATTTAAATAATAACCCTTAATGGCTTTCTCGTAAGCGGGGGACAATTTTGTTTTAAATTCATAAGGAACGAACAAGAACACCAACAGGCATAAGGCTTGGGAAATGGTGGTAATATCGATACCATTAATTTTTGACTCTGTACGGCCATGGTACAATAGGGGAAATTGTTTCTTTTTTAATTTATCCAATTTCTCGCTTAAGGAATCGTTTCTATTTGGACCAATCCAGTTATTTATGGGTTCCTCAGAGATACTTGGGTCAAAGAGGTAGAACTTATAGGCCAGTTCCAGGTGAATTAATTTCTTTTCAATCGTGCTTTCGATTATGAAATCAATTTCACCTATGGTTTTTCCATCTTCAATTATCTGGAAATTTTCACATAAAACCCTGTAATTTTCGGATGATTTAATAAGTACGGAAACGATTTTTTCCGCCAAATGACCCAACCTGATATTGGTCGGCAATGGAAATTCCAGGTCATTTTGAAGGGCTAATTCCGATAAATGAAAAGTTTGCAAACCGGTAACAGAGGAGTCTAAACAATTCGCTTTTAGTACTGACGCTATCCTAGATTTGGTATTCATTTTGAACTGGATTACTTTTTCTTGGAAAGGTAGTAAATGTCGGGGGGTTTATTCATGAAAGAACAAGACCATCCGCTCCAAATGAAAAAAGCTATACCAGCAGTATGTATATGGGCCCCGTTACTTTAACGTAGGGTACAGCCGGTAGTTCTTTAAGGGCATAAAAAAAACCACGAGAATTAACGACTCGTGGTTTTTAATATAGTTCAAGAAGGAACGAATTATAGCGCTATGACACCCAAACTGGTGTTTTCACCTGCTACCACAACCACATTCAATTGTGTTACGGGCAGTAATGGCAATAATGGCGTTACAGTAAAAGTGTAACTTCCCGGTAAAAGCCCTGATATTTGAAACTGACCCAACTCGTTCACATTGCTCGAGTATTCAACTGCATCAGCAGAAGTAGCTGTTACCACAGCCATAGTACCAATAGGCGTAATACTTCCTTTGATATTTCCGCTAATAGCTGTAACCACCGTTCTAACCACTGGTTTTAGTTTGTAAGTTCCGTTTCCTGTTTTCACAACAGATGCGTTAGCATCAAAGTCAAGTAGGATTTCGTTTTGAATATCGGCAAGCAGGGTTTGGTGCACTTGCAATTTCAAACCTGATTGTTCCGCACTTGGCGTGCTTAAAGGGTAACTAACACCTTCCACAACCACTGTGTTGTCAGAACCAAGTATCAACCTAATTTGCGATACCTTAGCATCACTCAATTCACTCGTAGCGATTAGCGTATCCAAACCATTAGAAAAATCCAAAAGGTTGTAAATACCCGCCGTAGTGTTTAATAGAACTGTTTGTCCGTCGTTTCCTGTAACTTCCACAGCTTGTAAATCAATGTTTACCTCTTCATAAGGTCCAGGGGCATCTGTCATACGAACATTATAGGCATATGTGCCATTAGAGTCACCGTTGCAAGAATTCAATGTAATTCCAAATACAATAAACGAGGCAATTAAAAGTATCTTTTTCATAATAAAATTGTTATGCTGCAATTTAAGTTTTACAGCATAACAAAGGTGACTACTAATGATTTAGCCATTGTTATAATATAACCGCTAAAGTTTGTATAATTCCCATGTAGCTAATGGGGAAACATTATAAAAAATAAGTCCCAATTTTTCTTGGAGACTTTTTGTAATTATAATATCTTGTCTTGAATAATCGAAGGCGCTTGCAGATAATCATCAGTTTTATAAACTAAACCTTGATCTAAAGGATATTGTGAACATAGTTTATTTTATGTTTCCTGAACCGCGTTACAAACGCTACGTTCTTCAAATATAGTTAAAGTAGATACTCGTTGAAAACGAGCACCAGAAAAAATGGACAAACGAGTGTCAGCGATACCACCAAAATATTTTGCGCTAATTACGCTATTTCATTTAAATTTTGGAAAATGAATTCGTCGTCAATACATTCTTCCTTGCCAAAAGATGTCAATTTTGAAGTATGTCCCACCACTTCCCCAATTATAATTATCGCTGGGGAGGCAAGCCCCTGGTCTTTCACCATTTCCGAAATGGTGCTTATCGTTCCGCTTACTTTTTTTTGCGACGCCAGGGTTCCATTTTGAATGATAGCGACAGCCAGATCGTCGGTTCTGTTATTTTGGTATAAAGCCACAATTTCATTTAGTTTGTGCATGCCCATCAAAATAACGACTGTCGCAGACGATTGGGATGCCAGGGCCACATCTTTGGATAGCTTATGATCGGATGTCGTTCCCGTAATTACCCAAAAACTTTCAGATACCTTTCGTTGGGTTAAACTAATTCCATTGGAGGCAGGTACGCCCAATGCCGACGAAATTCCCGGGACAATGGCCGTTTCTAAACCAAATTGTTGTGCATATTCTATCTCTTCGCTTCCTCTCCCGAAAACAAACGGATCGCCACCTTTCAAACGTACCACATGGCCATGTGTTTTTGCCATAGCCACAATCAATTCGTTAATTTGGTCCTGACTGTACGCATGACATCCGAAACGCTTGCCCACAAAAATGATCTCCGCTTGCTTTGCATATTCTAATAAATCTTCGTTGACGAGCGCATCATATAAAACAACATCGGCATTTTCCAGGGTCTTTATGGCTTTTATGGTAATCAATTCTACATCCCCAGGCCCAGCCCCTACGATGGTTAACTTTGGTCTACTTAAATTTTTCATTGATTAACTGTATTTCGGTGACAAGGCAGAATGGCATTAATGCAAAAAGCACCAGTCCTTTCTCGGACTGCACTCGGATTTTTTTTCCACTGCAAAGAATTGATACCGCCATTGCTTTCATTTCTAAAAAATATTTCTTTCTGCTATTCTCTTTCTTCTTTCTAACTTTAATTTTTATGACAGGCATTTTACAACTGTTTTTCTCGATAATCGATACCGCTTGGTCTACTTGAATCATGCAACTAAATTTGAAAACTAAGTAAAAATACTTATTACAAATATATATAAATCCCAGTATCTAAATCAAGAATTAACTTTAATTAATGACGAAATGAACTATGATAGATTTATATCGATTAAATCGCGAAAAAAGGAATACAGACCTAAAATAATAGCAAATCTTTAAAAAAAGAAAGCCCAAAATCTATTGCTAGACTTTGGGCTTCTATATTTGAATAAAAAAATGCTATTCGATAGGCAAAATGATAGTGGATGTGATTTGCTCCAAAACCTCAAAAGCGGTTTCGGCCATCTTGTTTCCTTTAGTGTCCAACAGCGGATTCACTTCCACCACTTCAAAACAAACCACCTTTCTGGATTTGATAATCTGATTGATGATGTCGATCACCTCGTCTTGGTCAAACCCTTTGGGTACCGGAGTACCCGTACCGTACGAAATCATGTCGCAATCCATCGAATCCACATCGAAGGAGATGTAAATCATGTCGCAATTAGCCAGTTTTGCCAACGCTTCCGACACACAAGTTTGAAGCCCCCTGTAGCGAACCTCGTCAACCCTATAGTTTCGGATGCCTAATTTTTCTATTTGGCTATCCTCGGCCTCTTCGGTATCACGGACCCCAAAATAAATCAGATTTTCCGGGCGTATTTTGGCGCCTGGGCAACCGATGTTTTTCATCTCTTCCCAATTCTGTACCGTTTCGGGAGTAATGTCATTGATTTTGCAATCCAGATTATCCTCCGCCAGCGCTGCCGCCAATGGCATACCGTGAATGTTTCCCGAAGGCGACGTATATGGCGAATGCAAATCAGCATGCGCGTCAATCCATACCACGCCTAACGTCTTGCTAGGGTAAACTGCTTTGATCCCGCTGATGGTTCCCAATGCAGAGGAATGGTCTCCCGACAATACGATCGGAAAATAATTGGCCTGCAAATTGTGTTTTACCGCATACGAAACCCGAGTGCACTGCTCCAATACGTGTTCGATCCTTTTGGCAAAGGTGTTTCTGTTTTTATTGTAGACCGATTCATTGTGCGTCTTTACATCCTCAAATTCAAATTGGTTAAAATAATCGCTGTTTTGATTGATGGCCGCAATTTCGATGGCATCGATCCCCATATCGGAGCCCCTTGTGCCAGCTCCTATATCGGATCGGTTTTTAATTAATTTTATAAATCGTTCCATAAAAATTGGTATTATTTAAAATCGTTTAATGCTTTTTCGATAATCGCAAGACAGTCTTGGATTTGTGCTTCAGTTATAACCAAAGGCGGAGCGAAACGTATTTTGTTACCATGGGTTGGTTTTGCCAACAGTCCGTAGTCCCTGAATTTCAAACATATTTCCCAAGCTAAATCAGATTCCTCGTCACAGTCAATTACGATTGCGTTAAGCAAACCTTTCCCTCGCACCAAACTGATCAGTGAGTTTCTGGAAGCGATGTCATTCAGGCCTTTTCTTAATATTATCCCTAAACGCTCTGCATTTTCAGACAAATTCTCATCGCGAACCACCTCAAGTGCTGCAATGGCTACTGCGGCTGCTACAGGGTTTCCTCCGAAAGTGGAACCGTGTTGACCTGGCTTGATTACGTTCATGATTTCGTCATTGGCCAAAACGGCAGAGACCGGATAAACACCTCCAGAAATCGCTTTCCCCAAGATAAGGATGTCCGGCTGAACATTCTCATGGTTTACCGCCAATAATTTTCCTGTACGTGCTATTCCTGTTTGAACCTCGTCCGCGATGAACAATACATTATGTGCGGCACAAAGTGCTTTTGCTTTCGCTAAATATCCTTCGGTTGGAACATAAACTCCGGCTTCTCCTTGGATAGGTTCCACTAAGAAACCGGCAATATTTGCAGTTGATTTTAAAATTTTTTCTAATGCTTCAGTATCATCATAAGGAATTTTGATAAATCCAGCGGTGAATGGGCCGAAATTCTTGCGAGCACCTTCGTCATTTGAGAACGAAATAATCGTTGTCGTTCTGCCATGGAAATTATTTTCGCAAACGATAATTTGCGCTTGATTTTCAGGAATCCCCTTTACTTCGTATGCCCATTTTCTACACAATTTCAAAGCCGTTTCAACAGCTTCAGCTCCAGTGTTCATTGGTAAAACTTTGTCAAAACCAAAATATTTTGTCACATATTCCTCAAAAACACCCAACTGATCATTGTGAAAAGCGCGAGAAGTTAATGTCAAAGTCTGAGCCTGTTTCACCATCGCACCTACTATTCTTGGGTGACAATGTCCTTGATTAACGGCCGAGTAAGCCGACAGGAAATCATAATATTTTTTGCCGTCAACATCCCACACAAAAACACCTTCCCCTTTTTCAAGAACTACCGGTAACGGATGATAATTATGGGCTCCATATTTATTTTCTTTTTCGATTAACGCTTCTGCTTTTGAAGAGAGTGCTTGATGTTTTTGTTCCATGATATTATTTTGTTTTTAGGATTCTAGAATACAAAGCTACAAACATTTTTTAATTTTACAATAAAAATATTATTTTTGACTTAATAAACAAACAAAAAAGACAATTTAATAGATATTAGCTATTAAAAAAGTCATTTATTTTTTATAAAAGTCGTCTTTGTTAAATTTAATGACTACTTTTATAACTATAAAAATACGTATTTTTAATTTAAAATAAACTTCATGGAAATACTGGATGACTTCGACATTAACATCATCAAAGAATTGGAAAAAGACGGGCGCATGGCCTATTCAGCAATTGCCACCACTTTAAAAATATCAAACACCATGGTTCATCAGCGTATCAACAGACTGATGGAACAGGGAATTATTACCGGAATAAAGCCCATCATCGACGAGAAAAAAATTGGTTATGACTGGGGCGCATTTACGGGAATTACCCTAAATAAAGACGAGGATTCCGGTAGAATCATTGAAGAGTTGAAAAAAATCCCCGAGGTAACCGAATGCTATTTTATAACGGGCTCGTTCACATTGTACATAAAAATGATAGCCAGGGATCATGAACACATGAGAAAGCTCCTTTATGAAAAAATAGATTCCATCCCCGGAATCGCCAAAACAGATTCGATGATTGAATTGGGCTGCGCTTTCAAAAGAAACATATCGCTGTAAATTTTATTTGAATGCCTTCAATTAATTGTGCCACAAATGATTATATTTATATTTAATTCAGATATTTGTATAAAACACCGCATCATGAAAAATCTTAAATATCTTATTTTGGTACTTCTTGCCTATTCGAATGCTTCTTTAGCACAGTTAAAAGCGATCAGCTATAAAGACGGAAATCAGGTTTTAAACGGTTTTGAAATTTCACCTCCAGAGAAAAGCACCCAAAAACCGGGAATTCTGATCTTACCGGCATGGATGGGCGTCGACAAAGCATCCAAAGATATCGCAGCCAGCTTGGCCGACTTGGGCTATTACGCTTTTATCGCAGATATATATGGCGAGGGAAATTATCCGAAAGACAATGCAGAGGCGGCACAAAAATCAAGCTACTACAAAACGAACTATAAGGAATACCAAAAAAGAATTTCATTGGCACTAGACCAACTAATTCGTGCCGGCGCCAGTCCGGACAACATTGTGGTTATCGGATACTGCTTTGGCGGATCCGGTGCGCTAGAAGCAGCCCGTGGACATTTAAATGTTAAAGGGGTTGTTTCCTTCCACGGCGGATTGGCCAGAGATCCAGGAAGAACAATTGAGCCCATCGCGGCAAAAGTTTTGGTGTGCCATGGCGCTGATGATCCCTACGAATCAAAGGAAGAAATTGCAGCTTTTCAGCAAGAGATGCGCGACACCAAAGCCGATTGGCAAATGATTTACTATGCCAATGCTGTGCACGGATTCACCAATCCTGAATACGGAAATGACAATTCCAAAGGTGCGGCATACAACGAAAAAGCGGCAAAACGCTCTTTCGAACATCTGAAACTTTTCTTGAATGAAGTATTAGGGAAATAAAAATTTCTTTATTATGAGTAAAAATCCTTTAAGAAAAGATAAGACTTGTTTGAATTGCAGATATGTCGTTGAAAACAGATTTTGCTCAAACTGCGGACAGGAGAACATAGACATCCGAAAGACGTTCCATCAGCTTTTTATCCATTTCTTTGAGGATTTAACACACTACGAAAACGCGTTCTGGAAGACCATCAAAAACCTACTTCTTAAACCGGCAACCCTCACAAAGGAATACCTTTCCGGCAAACGACTATCTTATTTGGCGCCCGTACGTCTTTATATATTTATAAGTTTCATCACATTTTTTATTATTGGGATCTTTCCAAATCAAGATCTGAAACTCTTGGATGAAACCTCCAAAAAAACAACCCAAACGACAATTACCGGAAATGGTTTTAAAATTGATGAAATAATTCCTCCAGCCAATGTCTCAAAAGAAATATCAGATTCCATCCAAAAAAGAAGAGATCAGGCTGAAGAAATTAATGCTCAGCAAGAAAAACCATTTAATTTCGGAATCAAGACCGTCCGGGAATTGGATTCGATACAAAAATTCGGAAAAGAAAAAGACAAGTACGGCAGTTTCGAATATTCGATTATAAAAAAGGTATTGACGGTAACTGAAAATAACAGCACAGAAGAAATAATAGATAAATTCAGAGAATCCTTTCTTCATAATTTCCCCAAAGTACTGTTTATTTACATGCCGATCTTTGCTTTTTTCCTCTGGCTTTTCCACAACAAAAAAAGGTGGTATTATTTTGACCACGGCATATTTACTCTTCATTACTTTTCGTTCTTGCTATTGCTTATCTTAATCCTGTTTTTAACCGGCAAAATATTTTTGTTATTTGAAAAATCCGGTGCTTTAAGTTTCATAAGCGGGTTAATTTATTTTGCGGGCTTTGGTTGGATGTTCTACTATTTTTTCCCTGCCCATCACCGTTTTTATGGCGAATCAAGACTTATTTCCTTTGTAAAAACCGTATTTCTGTTTTTTTTAAACTTCATCATAATAATTTGCTTACTTTTATTGTTTGCCTTTTACACCTTTATAAATCTTCACTAAATCAAAATGAAAAAAATAATTTCGTTAAGCCTATTGCTGTCCATTTGCATCAGTTGTGCTACTTCAAAGGAAGCTGTGGCCCAAATCACCACTTCCGACCCCACAAAATATATGGGCACCATTACCGAGGATGAATTAAAGGCGCATCTATACATTGTTGCTTCGGACGTAATGGAAGGTCGCGAAACCGGTTCCGCCGGACAAAAAAGAGCCGGAGTATACCTGATCAGTCAATACGTGAAAAATGGCATCCCTTTCCCAAAAGGAGCGAGCAGCTTCTACCAACCCATTCCCGCAGCCTACTTGAACGCGAAACGCGATGAGGGTTTATCCGATTCAGAGAATATCTGGGCCTTTATCGAGGGTTCTGAAAAACCGGAAGAAGTGGTGGTTGTTTCGGCACACTATGACCATGTGGGGATTAAGAACGGCGACGTGTATAATGGTGCCGATGATGACGGCTCCGGCACGGTCGCCTTGCTGGAAATTGCCGAGGCGTTCGAAATTGCCAAAAAAGAAGGGCGTGGGCCTAAAAGGTCTATCCTATTTCTTCACGTAACAGGCGAAGAGCATGGTTTGCACGGTTCGCGTTATTACTCAGAAAACCCACTATTCCCATTGGCAAATACCATCGCGGACATTAATATTGACATGATAGGCCGTCGTGATGATTTCCATCCCGATTCAAACAATTATGTTTATTTAATTGGCGCCGACCGTTTATCGACTGATTTGAACACGATCTGCTTGGCTGCAAATGACAAGTACACGCATATGAATTTGGACTTCAAGTACAATGATCCCATGGATCCTCAACATTTTTATGAGCGTTCTGATCATTATAATTTCGCAAAAAATGGCATTCCTTCCGTCTTCATTTTTAATGGAGTCCATGCTGATTACCACCAAAAAACTGATACGCCAGACAAGATCGAATACGATGCTTTGGCCAAAAGGACGCAGCTGGCCTTCACGGTCGCTTGGGAATTGGCCAATAGAGAAAATAGACCGGTCGTGAACAAGAAACAGCTATAGCATTTGGCACATCCCGCCGAAAAAGCGGGTCGGGCTATGCGCTACAATCTGTTTCGTCTCGTGCAAAAAACGAGACAAAAAAGGATTTCCGCTGCTATCCCTTGTGCAAAACCCATAAAAAAAAGAGCTTTGAAGTGATTCAACGCTCTTTTTTATTTACCATACCCTTCTGTACAATGGTTTTTTTATTTCAACATTGTACATGCATCAGTTGAACGCTATTCTTTTCCGTCCACGTAGTCCTGCAAATAACTGAATTTAGCCGTCAGTTTTCCGTTTTCGGTCATCTTGGCCCTTTGCAAAATCCCGTCGGCATCGCCGTTGAAGAAGGCGGGAATGACGTGCTCCATAAACATTGCGCCAAAACCCTCGCTGGCATCTTTAGGCAACTCGCAGGGCAAATTATCAACCGCCATGACCACAATCGCGGCGGGGTGAAAAACATCCACTTCCTTATCTTCCGATGGCAAATAACCATAAAAGGGATTTGCGATCGTCGAAGCTCTGAGCGTGCAGGCAATCGGACCTTTGATATCGCAGGAAACGTCGCCAACGATTTTTATATTGCAATCTTTGGCCTGAAGCATCTCCCTGCTCAGAATCACTGGCGCATCGTTGCCATAAAAATGTCCCGTTATCAGAATATCGGACACTTTAGTGAAGCGTTCAAAATTAGAGACATATTCTTTGGGATTTTGGTAAAAATCTTTGCAATCTAAGACCCTCCCATCAATACGTTTGTTATAATCCAGTACGTCAATCTGGGTATAAACGGCTTGGGCATATTTCTTGGTCAAGAAATTATCGACCGAGACTTCGGTTATTTTAATGGCGTCCAGAATTTCCTTTATTCCGCTACCCACCTTTCCGGTTCCGGTGATCACGAATTTAATCGGGGGAAAAACAATACGTTTTAATTGCGAAATCAATTCATCTCTCCCTGAAAGGGTTTCGGCTTTTGGTAATTTGAACAATTCAAATTTGGTTCCGAAAGCGCGTATCGTATTGTAAGCCCCAACAATTCCAGCATATCTGCCAAAACCAATTAGTCTTCGCCCATTTGCGTCGACAATGGTTTCGTGATCGTACAAACT
>NZ_DATBVQ010000188.1:0-2598 GCF_036515215.1 Flavobacterium sp. | reverse complement strand
AGCTGTAAATGGTGGATTTGAAACAGGAGACTTTTCAGGTTGGGCAGTGTATAAAAATGGCGGAGCTATCGATGCTATTACTACAGAACCTAGTAGTGGAACTTATTCTGCTAAATTATTTGCCAGTGCTGCTACGGGATTGAATCCTACCCTAAAGCAAGAAAGAAAAGCAGCTGGCACTCTTGCAGTTGGTGATAAGGTTAAAATCACGTTTGATTATAAGGGAGCATTGACAGGTGAAAGCGGTATGTATTCGATACAATCTTTTGTTGAGGCAGCGGAGGGAGTGAATCAAGTCGTAAATATCACAGTTAATCCAACAGCTTCTTGGCAAACGTACACTACAACTTATACGGTAGCCGCTGGTGATATAAGTGGCGGTATTACATTGGAGTTTGTAGCTGTATGTGGTGGAGTACCAGGATGTAGTTCAACTTTGTATATAGATAATGTTTCTATAATAATAAATCCATAAGTTAGTTACTGGCTGACGGAGCGGATCGACCGTCGGTGTTCTATAGATTAGAGATTTATAAAAGGTTAACCAATAATTATTTATTGGTTAACCTTTTTTATATCAAATATATGGATTCCCATAAAAATCAAAACCCATAAACGATAATACAATATGCTTTTTTTCAAATATAAAAGCAGCCTCTATAAAAATAATTAGGATGAAAAAAAATACACTTCAAATGCTCTTTGCTTTTTTTCTGGCAAGCCAATGCTGTTTTGCTCAAGTTGATGTTGTTTATAATGATTTAGTTTGGTCGGATGAATTCGATGGAAATGGAGCCATAAATAGTAATAATTGGTTTCATCAAACGCAACTTCCCGCAGGCGGAAATTGGTACAATAATGAAGCGCAGCATTACACGAATTTAGAGACCAATTCTTTTGTTGATGCGGGCTGTTTAAATATAGTTGCAAAAAAAGAAAGCTATACTAATCAGGGTTTTACAAAACAATACACTTCGGCCAGGCTGAACTCTAAATTTGCGTTTAAATACGGGCGTATAGATGTTCGGGCAAAAATTCCCGTTGAAGCGGGAACATGGCCGGCAATATGGATGTTGGGTAAAAACGTCAATGAAGACGGAGGTTATTTTGATGCGGCTTACGGGACGAGTAATTGGCCAGCTTGTGGCGAAATTGATATTATGGAGCATGGCATTACTCGCTCAAAACCGATTAATTATATTCAAAGCGCCATGCATACGCCTTCTTCCTACGGGAGCACAACAAACGTAGGGGGTACGGAGGCTAATTCTGATATAGCGAATAACTACCATATCTATTCTATGAATTGGTCGCCAAACCAAATTTCATTCCTACTCGACAATGTGGTCTATTACACTTACAATCCGGCAGTTAAGGATGCAAGTACTTGGCCATTTGATAAAGAGCAATATCTTCTGCTAAATATCGCCATGGGTGGTGTGGCGGGGACAATATCGCCTGATTTTGTAGAAAGTTCGATGGTGATTGATTATGTGCGGGTATATCAAAATACCACTGCCGACACTCAGGCCCCCACTAATTTTACAGCTACGCTGGGGTCAGTCACAGGTTCTTCCGTAGAATTGTTATTGAATGCTACGGACAATTCGGGAACAGTGGCGTATGACGTCACGTATGGTGCGGAAACTGCTTCGGTATCTTTTGCTTCCGGTGTTCAAAAATCGCTAGTAATTACCAATTTATCTCCGAATACCGGTTATACTTTTAGTGTTTCGGCAAGCGATTTGTCAGGAAATGTTTCTGTTAATAATCCAATTGTGGTTAACGCCACCACTACCGAAAACAAGACCACAGAATGCGGCGGTACTGATTCAGCAGCCTCTCAAAATTCATTCTCGGTCGGTTATAATTACGCTTTCGAAACCACCGGCACGGACGTGAAAATTACTTTTGAATTATTAGATACCGACAAATCAGGAGTTGTCGCTTATTTGTGGAAAGAAACCCCTTTTGGCGAAATGGCCATGACAAACGTTTCAGGAAATATTTTCACCAAAACCATCACCGGACAAACCGTAGGGTCGACTATTGGCTATGCCGTTAAATTTGCTTACTCGGGTGGATTATCGGTAACGAAATATTTTTCTTATGTGGTAGGGAGCAGTTGTGCATTGGGATTAGAAAGCTCAAACGAATCCAAACAATTTTACTATCCGAACCCTGTAGAAAACAAATTGTATCTACAGCTATTAGATGACCAAAACAAAATAACTATGACAAATATAGTGGGGCAGAAACTGGTTGATGAGACCGTAAAATCATCCCATACATTGGACATGAGTACTTTTGAATCCGGAATCTATTTTTTAAAAGTGAACAACTCGCATGGAATCCAGAATATAAAAATTATGAAAAAGTAGCCGTTCGAAAAACGTGCGTTTTCGTTTTAACTATACATTAATAAGTTTCTTACCCCATCTTCCCCAATTAAAGATAACGTTTGCGGAAAAAGGGGAATCGACCAAGAAACAGGACGTTACCGAATATTGTATAGTCGTTTAAGTTGTAATTGATTCAGCAAATAAACTGTACAACACCACAACATGTGTAAAATGTTGTGGTTTTTTTTTTTTTTTT
>NZ_DATBVQ010000187.1:0-34889 GCF_036515215.1 Flavobacterium sp. | reverse complement strand
ATATCCCGGAAAAAGATATTATGGTGGTTGTGAAGTGGTGGATGTCGTAGAACAAATTGCCATTGATAGAGCTAAAGAATTATTTGGTGCGGCTTATGCCAATGTGCAACCGCATTCGGGTTCGCAAGCCAATACGGCGGTATATCACGCTTGTTTGAAACCGGGTGACAAAATTCTTGGTTTTGATTTGTCCCATGGTGGTCATTTAACTCACGGTTCGCCGGTGAATTTCTCAGGGCGTTTGTACACCCCTGTATTTTACGGCGTTGATGAAGAGACGGGACGTTTAGATTATGATAAAATCCAAGAAATTGCGACAAAAGAGCAGCCAAAATTAATTATAGCGGGGGCTTCGGCTTATTCCCGCGATATGGATTTTGAGCGTTTCAGAGTAATAGCCGACAGTGTGGGCGCAATTTTATTTGCCGATATTTCTCATCCTGCGGGTCTGATTGCTAAAGGATTGATGAACGACCCATTACCTCATTGTCATATCGTTTCCACAACCACACACAAGACGTTGCGTGGACCTAGAGGAGGATTGATTATGATGGGGAAAGATTTCGAAAATCCATTTGGGTTAAAAACTCCAAAAGGTGAAATCAGAATGATGTCGTCTCTACTTGATTTGGCCGTTTTTCCAGGAAACCAAGGAGGACCTTTAATGCATATCATCGCTGCAAAAGCGGTTGCCTTCGGTGAAGCTTTGCAAGATGAATTCTTTACATACGCTTTACAATTGCAAAAAAACGCAAATGCTATGGCAGAAGCATTTGTGAAAAGAGATTATCATATCATCTCAGGAGGAACTGATAATCACATGATGTTGATTGATTTAAGAAATAAAGGGATATCAGGGAAAGATGCTGAAAATGCATTAGTAAAAGCCGAAATCACCGTTAATAAAAACATGGTTCCTTTTGACGACAAATCGCCGTTTGTGACTTCCGGAATCCGCGTTGGAACTCCGGCTATCACCACTAGAGGATTAGTTGAAGAGGACATGGAGACTATCGTAGCCTTGATTGATAAGGTTCTGATGAACCACACAAACGAGGATATTATCGAGGAAGTGGCCAATGAAGTGAATGAAATGATGAGCGAAAGAGCAATCTTCGTATTCTAAAAAAGTTTCAAAGTTTAAAGGTTTAAAGTTTAAAGTTTTGTAATCTGCAAAAAGTTAAATTTTAAACCTTTTTTTGTTTTGATAAAACCGTAAACTGTAAAGAAAAATGTCAGTACTAAGATTAAAATTACCAACCGATCCAAGGTGGGTGAATATTGTCGAGAAGAACATCGCGGAAATCCTGACGGATCACGCTTGGTGCGAACAAAAAGCGGCAACAAACGCGATCACGATTATTACCAATAATTCAGAGCATCAGGATTTGGTCAAGGATTTGTTGGCTTTGGCCAAAGAAGAAATTGATCATTTTGAGCAGGTACACAATATCATCATCAAAAGAGGATTGAAGTTAGGACGCGAACGCAAGGACCATTACGTAAACGAATTGTATTTGTACATGAAAAAAAGTGGTACTGGCAGCAGGGTTTCGAGTTTGGTGGAAAGACTGCTATTCTCGGCAATGATTGAAGCAAGAAGCTGTGAGCGTTTTAAAGTATTGTCGGAAAACATTCAGGACGAAGAGCTGTCTGTCTTCTACAGGGATTTGATGGAAAGCGAAGCGGGACACTACACCACTTTTATCACCTATGCCAGAAAATATGGAACCGGAATCGATGTAGAAAAGCGATGGAGAGAATGGATTGAATATGAGGCATCCATTATTGCAAATTATGGTAAAAACGAGACAATTCATGGATAGATTAGTATTTTAGGTTTTATTTTAATTTAACGTGAATTGATTTAAAATCAATTGTTTGTAATAATAAAACTATAAATACGGAGCTGTTTTTTGCCAAAAGGACAGTTTTTTTGCTCCAATTATTATTTTTAATATATATTTATCTCTTGAATGTTCATCAAATATAAATTGTAATATAAATGAAACTCTATATAAAATATGATGGAATCGTTGCTTGTAGGGTAATTTTGCAGGAGCAGTTAGAGCGATTGAATATAAAGCACAAACTGCTGGATTTAGGAGAAATTGAGATTAGTGATAGTGTTTCGGATGAAAGCTTTGCCGAACTTCAAGATTCTTTAAGCAGATATTCCATTTTTATCGTTAATAATGAAAAAAGTCAGCTTATTCAAAAAATAAAAGACACTCTTGTAGAAATGATTTATGAGAATGATAAATTACCGGCAATAACTATTTCTCAATATCTATCAGAAAAAATGAATTTCAGTTATGGATATTTGACAAATATTTTTTCTGATAACACCCATTCTTCAATAGAAAACTTCATTATTATCCAAAAAATAGAAAGAGCTAAAAAATTAATTATTGAAGATGAGTTGACCTTAACGGAGGTCTCGTACAAGTTAAACTACAGTAGTGTGGCTTATCTGTCAAGTCAGTTTAAAAAGGTTACGGGATTGACTCCATCTGCTTTTAAAAGAATAGTAGATAAACGAAGAAGTTTGTCAAATTAACAAAAATATAATTCCCAAAAATATGATTTCACATGAAGATTCAATGCGCATTTTGATTGCCGATGACGATGAAGATGATCGCACTTTTTTTAGTGATGCAATGATGGAACTTAAAATGAATAATAATTTGACCTTATTTAATGACGGTAAGGAACTAATGGATTATTTAGCAAATCCTGATATTCTGTTACCACATTTACTTTTTTTGGATTTAAATATGCCCCGCAAATCGGGGTTTGAATGTCTAAAGGAAATTAGAGCCGACCTCCGGTTTAAAGATGTTTCTATCGCCATTTATTCGACATCTTCGTCAGAAAAAGATATAGAAGAAACATTTATCGAAGGGGCAAATATTTATATAAAAAAACCAAATGACTTTAATAAACTTAAAAAAGTGATTAAAGAAGTCCTAAATGTGAATTGGCAATTTCACTCCTCCGGTTTAAATAAAGAAACTTTTTTCTTTAGCATTTAGGGGATGAAAAACATAAAGCTATTAAAACTATATAAAAATTCAGAAATATTCAAAATAGCTTTAGGAATCGCTATAGCTGTAGTGTGTTATATTGCATCGGTGTTTTATACGCAAATGCGCAGCTTGGATTCCTCGGTTAATTTAATTGCCAATGCCACCGAAACCCAATTGGAATTAGAAAAAGTGTTGTCCATAATCAGTATTTATGAAACAAACCTACGGACTTACATCATCACCAAGGACGAATCTTATCTAGAAAATAGATTTTTGAGAAAAGGAGAAATTGAGTCTAATCTAAAGGAGATTGATAAATTAGTGGCCAATAACCCCACCCGCGTTAAGGATGTGAAACGCCTCAAAGGACTCATTGAATACCGATTTGCGCTTTTTAGGGAAACACTGCTGCTTGCAAAAAGTAAAAATCCCAACAGTGCGGCATTAAACGCAAAACTTCAGGAGAGTAATGACTTTACGGAGATCATGAAAAACTTTGTTTATAAAACGATAAATGCTGAGGGTGATAAAGTCAAAATTCACAATGATAATCATCAATTTGAGTTGGAAGACTCTATGATAAGCGCCTTTCTGCTGGTCATACTTTCATTGTTGATACTGTTATTGTCTTTCAATAAAATGAATGTTGATATTGCGGAACTTAAAAAAACCAATGACGAATTAAAGTTTTTAAATCGGTCGTTCAATAATGCAGAGAAAATTGCAGGATTTGGTCATTGGAAAATTAATTTAGAAAAGGACACCTATACTTATTCAGATAATTTTTTTCGTCTTATAGGGTTAGAGCCACAATCCTTTACTCCTAGCTTAGAGAATATTTCAAAATACATACATCCCGATGATCTTGAATATGTGACGCGAATGCATATGGATTCCCTAAGGACGCACAAACCGACTTCATTGATGTATCGTTTTGTATTGCCAGACGGCGAAATAAAATATATTATGTCAGTGGGTAGTTTTACCAAGAACGGAAAAGGGGAAAGCGTAAAAACGGGTGTTAACTATGACATGACCGACCAGTTTAAAAAAACAATAGAATTAGAGGAAAACAATAAGGAACTTAAAAGCATCAATGAAGAACTGGAGTCCTTTAACAACATTGTGAGTCATGACCTGCAGGAACCGCTTCATAAAATTCAAATGTTTATTTCTAGGATCGAGTCCAAGGAAATGGATGGCATATCAGAGCAGGGGAAAATTTATTTTTCAAAAATTAGGACTTCAGCAAATAAGATGCAAACCTTGCTTATCGATTTGGTTAATTATTCCAGAACAATAAAAGGGGATAAGGTTTTTGAAGATACGGATTTGAACGGATTGGTCAACCAAGTTATTGACGAATTGTCTTCAAATATTGAAGATAAAAATGCAGAGATAACTGTAGGGGATTTGCCCGTCGTGAAAGCGATTTCTTTTCAAATTGAACAACTGTTCATTAATTTGATTACGAACTCTCTTAAATACAGCCAAGAAGATAGAGCGCCTAAAATTTCCATTTTTTCAAAAAATATTGAAGAAAATGAAATTTATGACAATGAAATCATTTCTAATGAAAAATATTATAAGATCGTCGTAGAGGATAATGGAATAGGTTTTAAACAAGAATATGCCGAAAAAATATTTGTTTTGTTCCAGCGTTTGGAAACAGGCTCCAAATATTCGGGAACAGGTCTCGGTTTAGCGATTTGCAAGAGAATTGTTGATAATCACGACGGATTTATAAAAGTACTTTCTGAACCCAATGTTGGTTCTCAGTTTTGTGTTTTTTTACCCAAGAAAGCTTGATTTTTTTGACGCCTGAACTGTTTTTATCAAATAAAGAAAAAAAACGTTTTTTTTTCAAACTAATGATTTTACCTTCCAAAAGTACATTATGATATCTATTTCCAAAGCGAGGCCGAACGATTATAAAATAATTCAAGAAATTGCCCATCAAACCTGGCCGGATACTTACGGCGCCATTTTGTCGAAAGAACAATTGGACTTCATGCTGAATGCTTTTTATTCTGAAAAGGCCTTAGCAGATGATGTAACCTCAAAAGGGCATCATTTTTTGTTGGCTAAAGAAAATGATGTTGTTTTGGGTTTTGCCTCTTACGAGCACAATTATCAGGAAAACAACAGAACGCGAATCCATAAAATATATGTATTGCCCCAAACGCAAGGCAAAGGGATCGGGAATGCGCTTATTATTTATATTGAGAGATTGGCCGTAGATTACCATTCTACCGTACTCTCATTAAACGTAAATAGGTTTAATAAGGCCCTCACTTTTTACCAAAAAAAAGGTTTTGAGGTCATCAAAGAAGTGGATATCGAAATTGGTCACGGCTACTTGATGGAGGATTACGTGATGGAAAAGCAGTTGTAGTCTAGCAGGACGCAGCAAAATATTTTATAAAAAAGACCCATATTCTTTGAGGAAAGTACTACACTGTACTTTTTGTTTTGCTAAAAGTTATTTTGTTAACTGTCTGTTCTACAGAAAAAAGCGGTAAATTTAAGTATTCGTTTAGCTGCTCTTTTCTTAAAACTATCAAGATGAAATTTGGAAATATTTTTATACTTGCCGTTGTGTTTTTGATGCAGTCTTGTTCCAAAAATGGGCAAGGGATAAAACCTAAACTGGGCAGCGTGACGGAGAGCGTTTACGCTTCGGGGGCCATAAAGGCAGAAGATCAGTACACCGTTTTTTCTACGGTAAACGGTATTTTGGAAAAGATTAGGGTTATTGCAGGACATCCCATAAGTCAAGGGCAATTATTGTTTGAGCTTGAAAACGAAAAAGCGGCATTGAATACTGAAAATGCACTATTAGCTTACCAATTAAGTAAGGAAAACGGTAAATATATTCAAGATCGCGTTGCCGAAATGGAATTGAAAGTCCAATCTTCCCTAGATAAACTTATTCTTGATGAATCCCTTTATAAAAGAAACAAAAGATTACGGGTCCTTGAAATTAATTCTCAGATCGATTTTGAAAGGAGCGAGTTGGCTTTTAAAAACTCCAAAATTAATTACGAAACCGCTTTGAGGCAATTGACCCAACTCCGCGAACAACTGAAAAATGAGGAAAGGCGCAATAAAATAAATCTTAAATTCAATCAAAAAACCCAAAACGATTACCAAGTCAAAAGTGCCTTTTCAGGTCAATTATTTGATGTTTTAGTCAAAGAAGGAACCTTGGTGACAACCCAGACACCCCTTGCCATTATTGGGAAATCGAATGCCTTTTTTTTAGAAATGGAAGTCGATGAAAACGATATGGTGCGGGTTGCTTTGGGGCAAAAGGTACTCGTGACGATGGACAGCTATAAAGGGATAGTTTTTGACGCTATTGTAGATAAAATCTACCCCATAATGGACGAGCGGTCGCGCACTTTTAGGATCGAGGCGCATTTTGTCAAGCCGCCTGACAAACTATATCCCAACCTGACGGCGGAAGGCAATATTATCATTCGAACAAAAGATAATGCGATTACCATTCCCAAAAGTTATTTGATTGACAACAAATATGTTTTAGTCAATAGAAACGAACGAAGAAAGGTTAAAACAGGTTTGAGTGATTACCAAAAAGTGGAAATTTTAGAGGGCTTGAAAGAAAATGAAACCATTTATGAACCAAAATAATGAACTTTAAACTTATTTTAAATATCGCCTTTCATTTGCTAAAAGCCAGACTAAAACAGTCTGTAATTGCTGCAGTGGGAGTGACCTTTGGAATTGCTATGTTCATCGCTTTGGTCAGTTTTATGAATGGCTTAAACGAATTGCTGGATGGATTAATGCTCAACAGAACGCCCCACGTCCTTTTGTATAATGAGGTGAAGCCATCGGAAAATCAGCCGTTGGATTTATCTGCTAATTACAAAAACAACACAAATTTCATAAAATCCATCAAGCCTAAAGACAGGGGGAAATCGATCTACAATGGAAAGGAAATAATCAAAGTGTTGAAAAAGGACAAACGTATCATAGACGTTGCGCCAAAAGTCACTTCCTCCGTTTTGTTCAACTCAGGCACCATTGAAATCTCCGGTTTTGTTAATGGTATTGATATGGAGGCGGAGGATAAACTCTTTAAGATCAGTGATTATATAAAAGAAGGGAAGGTCACTGATTTGAGCCAGAACAACAGCATTATAATAGGGAAGGGATTAGCTGACAAGATGCTGCTTACGGTGGGGGATATAATTAAAGTGTCCACATCCAATGGGAATTTGGCCTCCTTGAAGATTGTGGGTTTTTCGCAATTAGGAATAGCTGAAATTGACAATGTGATGAGTTATACGTCATTGGGAACAGCCCAAAAAATATTGGGACAACCTAAAAATTACATCACGGACATTCAGCTGAATTTGTACGATAAGGAAACGGCAGCAGCTGTTGCGGAAGAGTTTCATAAAACGTTTAATTTAGACGCGATGGATTATGAAACGGCAAATGCGCAATTTGAAACCGGGAGTACGGTGAGGAGTATCATATCCTATTCGGTTGGAATTGTGTTGTTGATCGTTGCTGGTTTTGGGATTTACAATATCTTGAATATGATGATCTATGAAAAAATGGATAGCATCGCCATACTAAAAGCTACAGGTTTTTCAGGAAATGACGTGAAATGGATCTTTATATCACTCTCGATAATCATAGGGTTTACCGGTGGCGTCTTTGGATTGTTTTTTGGATATATCTTTTCAATTATTATTGACAATATCCCTTTTGAAACCACTTCTTTGCCAACCGTAAAAACATATCCCATCGATTACAATGTGATTTTTTATGTCATTGGGATAAGCTTTGCACTCTGCACAACGGTTGTCGCCGGGCTTTTTCCGGCTTTGAAAGCCAGTAAAGTGGATCCGGTAGAAATTATCAGAGGAAAATAGCTATGGAAAATAATAAGGTGATAGAAACCGTTGGCTTGACCAAATATTTTTATGATCCCGTGAAATTTCAGGTGATCAAAGAAATCAATTTAAGCATTGATCATGGCGAATTTGTTTCGATTGTGGGTAAATCCGGGTCTGGAAAATCTACTTTATTGTATCTGCTTTCCACCATGGATACTGATTACGAAGGGCAATTGTTTATTCATAACGAGCTGGTCACAGGGCAAATAGATAGTAAATTGGCGAAGATACGAAACGAGAAAATTGGTTTTGTGTTTCAGTTTCATTATTTATTAATGGAGTATAATGTTTTAAAAAACGTGATGTTGCCGGGGTTTAAGTTAGGGAAATATTCGAATGAGGAATTGGAACAGCGTGCCATGGGACATTTAAAAACCTTGGGAATGGAAAACCATGCGCTTAAAATGACAAATCAGCTGAGCGGCGGGGAAAAACAGCGTGTGGCAATAGCGAGAGCGCTGATCAACGATCCTTTGGTTATCATGGGCGACGAACCTACCGGAAATTTGGACAGGAAAAACGGCGACCTTGTTTTTGATATCTTGAACAAATTGACCGAAGATTTTAACCAAACCATACTGGTTGTGACTCATGATACAGATTTTGCCAATAAAACGGATAGAATAATTACAATGGAAGACGGCAGAATCCTTTCTTAACACTCTTATTTTACAATAATGTCATGTTTTGCAAGTAAGCCTTTTAAACCGGCGATAGAAAATTGTGCCTTTTTGAGTTTAGTTTTTGTGGGATCGATAGCGTAGTTATAGCTGCTTCTGAAATCGGCTTTGTTGGCGATTGCTTTTTCAAATTCGGCGCGGTACAAATCACAATTATCAAAAATTGCCTCGGTCAAGTCAGCACTCATAAAATCGACAGCCAAAAGGCTGCAATCCATAAATGTGGTCCCTTTTAGCTTTAGGGTATAAAATTTAGAAAAATCCAAGTTGCACTCTTTAAAATGGATTTCAAAAATAAGTTTGTCGCACATGGAAAAATTGATTTCCATCATTTTGCAGTTGTTAAAATAAACGGTCCGTAAAGCGACATGGTTTATTTTTGAAGTATTGAAATTGCAATCGTTAAAGGTGCAATCTATGAAGGTCACTGCAGTAAATTTGCATCGGGAAAAGTCGCAGCGGTTAAAAATGCAGGATTCAAATTCCTTGAAATTGACTTCCTCTTCACCGTAAATGATGTCATCGTATTGTAAGTCAAGGTTATATTCAGGCATTGTACGAGTCGTGAGTGCTTCTGTAAAAAAGAAGATTTTTATATGGCTAAATTATTGTTTAAATATGTAAAGCCTACTATATATTGGCTACTGTTTTCGGTTTTATTTAGAGTTTATTAAAAAAAGGAATTGATTTTTAAATGAATTCGGTCCAGATATTTGTCCAATAGCTCGCCTTGTTTGAAGGTTTTTTTATAAAGACGTTCTGTGGTGTTTCGTTCATAATAAATTTCAACATAAAAATTATTTACTGCATAAAGCTCGATCGCAATATTACCCTTTAAATACAAGTCCACGTAAGCACCTTTCTTCCAAGTTGCTTTGTATTGCTCTTCCTCCGAAAGTTTTAAAAATTCAAAAAGTTTCATTTGCGCCAATTTTTAAAGTTTAATGTCAACTTGCATTCTTCAACTCCAACAGGCCTTATAGCCCCTCCCCAAATTTTAAAGGAAGAGATTTTCCTAATTTGTCCTGTTCCAAATATAGTGAAAAGCATTAATTATTTTATGCAAATAATATTTAAAACGAAAACCACGATAGCCATAATCAGGTTTGCTTTTGAAAGTAAAACTTGTATGCATAATTGGAATGTTTTATGCCAGCCCTAACATTTTTTGTACGCTCAATAATTCGTTAATTTTATTCATTAGGCGTTTTTTTTACTTAAATTTATGTGGAATCTGTTTTTTTAGTGGGGCTTTTAACCAAAAGTAAAGGAATCATGGAAGATGACTTAATAACCATTGGGTTTGCTGGGGATGTGATGATAGGCAGGGGTGTTGATGCCGCAATCAGTAATAAAGGCTATGTTTATCCTTGGGGGAATGTCTTGCCGTTGTTGAGGAATACCGACATCAATATCATCAATCTTGAAGCGGCATTGACGCACAGCGATAAAAGGGTTTTTAAAACATTTAACTTTAAAGCAACTCCCGATAAAGTAAAAACACTAACCGAAGCTTCCATAACGGCCGTCAACCTGGCGAATAATCATATTTTGGATTTTTCTGAGGAAGGTTTGGTCGAGACAATTCAAACATTGGATAAGGCATACATAAAACATGTTGGTGCTGGGATGAATGAAAAAGAAGCTCAAAAACCGATTATTCTCCGTAAGAAAGATATTGCCATTGGTCTACTGGGGTTTACCGATAACGAATCTGGATGGAAGGCTTATGCGAACAGTAGCGGAGTTAATTATATAGACATTACCAAAAAGGATGACCGCAACAAAGCTTTGGATGATTTGGAGAAATTAAGTAAAAATGTCGATATTGTTATTGTAAGTATTCATTGGGGACCAAATATGAATGAAGAGCCATATAGACATTTCATTGATTTTGCGCACGCAATGATTGACCAGGGTGCTGACATTATCCACGGGCACAGTGCACACAATTTTCAAGGAATTGAAGTCTATAACCATAAGCTGATTCTGTACGACACCGGTGATTTTGTTGATGATTATGCAGTGGACCCTATATTAAAAAATGATCATTCTTTTTTCTTTAAAGTCACGCTCTCCAGAGAAAGGATAGAAAAATTAGAACTGATTCCAGTTTTGATTTCCAATTATCAGGTTAATTTGGCAACAGCCAAGGATTTTAAATGGTGTATCGACCGGATGCAGTATTTGTCCACTAAATTTGAAACTAAGATGAGCGATAGAGGGGAAGTGTTTCTGTTTTGAAAGACAATTGCTTTACTTTAAGAGTAGGAATTGTCTCTCAGAGTCCGGATCCATTCAATAATACAATCTAAAATCAAGAAGTTTACAAAGGGCATAGTGTTTTTGATGTAATTCTTCCACGATCTGGATTACATTATCCTGCTCTTGGCATAGACTAAAGAACATTCTGTCAAGATTTGTGCTGCTGAGTCTATTAAATGGCGTTCCATAACCCGAAATAGCCCGCGCGCCTGTAACGTCGATGAAGTACTGTGCTTCTTCCTCGCTTAAGTTCAATATCTTGGTATTGGCAAAATGCAAAATTTTACCGGTCAATTTCCCTTCAAAAAGTTCGGCGATTTCCTCCAGACTATAGAAATAATCATTCAGGCAAATATTATTTCCTTCGCCCTCCATGACCAGATAAATCACCTCATAATCCTTAAAATCATGGTCGTCATAACGTAACGCATTTAGACTTTCTTCTAATCCTTCAATGGTATCGCAGGTTTTGTAAATGCTGGCAATACCTTGTTCCACAGCCAGTTTCTCCAGGTTTTTGAGCACTTCAGTAGTAACGGCAGTATCCACGTCAGGAACGGCTTCGAGACAGAAAATGAATTTATCGTTGTCCGGTTGATTGGACTTATCTAAAGTTTGCAATTTCATTGTGCAAAATTACGCAAGAATGAAATTCCATGTTAGTATTTAACCATAAATAATTATTAAGGGATCGGATTTAAAGGCACGAATATGATCCTTTTTTTATGGTATATTTATTTCTAACTACTTGAAAAAGATTACTTGAGTAAATTCCATAAAAAAACCCCAACATCTGTTGGGGTTTTGTGACCTTGACTGGATTCAAACCAGTAACCTCTTGAGCCGTAATCAAGTGCGCTATTCAGTTGCGCCACAAGGCCTTATTGTTCTGCAAACATTTATTTTCATAAACGTTCTGTGAACGTGTTTGCGGGTGCAAATATAAGGATAAATGTGTAAATTGCAAGTCTAATTTAACATAAAAAGCAAAAAAAATGCCTTTAGCAAATTATATACGTGATATTCAGGGATTTCCAAAAGAAGGAATTTTATTTAAAGACATTACGCCCTTGTTAATAGACCCCAAAGCCAGAAAGGAATGCCTGGATATTTTGGTTTCCTCGCTAAAAGGTAAAAAAATAGACAAGGTAATCGGGGTGGAGAGCCGTGGTTTTTTCTTCGGGATGCTGATCGCACAGGAACTGAATGTAGGTTTCGTTCCCGTCAGAAAACCCAATAAGCTGCCTTACGACACCATTTCGGCTTCCTATGAACTCGAATACGGAACGGATTCCTTGGAAATCCATATTGATGCCATCCGCAAAGGCGACAGGGTGCTTATACATGACGACGTGCTCGCCACTGGAGGTACGGCCAAAGCGGTATGCGAATTGGTCGAGCAATTAGGCGGCGAAATCGTTCAGCTTAATTTCTTGATGGAGCTCAGTTTCCTCAATGGAAGGGAAAAAATAAAGGGATATGATGTTTTTGCTGCAATGACGTATTAACGCAATGCCCTGGTGGTTACATAATATCGAAATCCTATAATTGCCATTTGCCATTTTTTGGCTTTGGCCAAATCCATTCTTTGTTTTGTAAAGCTTGGTAAAACAAGCTTGTTGATTTGAGCTAAAATTTTGAACATAAGGGTTTTATTTTGGACAAAGGTATAAAAAAAGCCGGTCTTTCTGAAGACCGTCTTTTTTGTTGAATAATGCTACAAAGCTAGTTGTTCTTTTCTATTGCCTCTCTGTATTTTTCCATCGCTTTTTCATATTTTTTCATTTCTTTTTCAAATATGGCCTCTCGTTTGGCCATTATTTCCTCGATTTTTTTCCCGTAAGCGGTCATGTCGGGCTCGAATGACTCCATCTTTTTTTCGAATTCCTTCATTTTTATCTCAAACTGAGCCATTGCTTTTTCGTCCCTCACGTTTGCCGGTGGTGCAGGCGCAGTCGGTAAATTCGACATATTTGGTGCGGCAGGCAATGGTCCGCCAGGAAATTTCGGAGGTGCAGGTGGTGCTGGAGGTGCCGGAAAATCTTTGGTATTAGATGAATGAGTTCTTGTTTTGGTCACTATCCGGATTGTATTTTGGCTAGAATTCCCTGAAGCCGATTTGCTTACATTCATAGTTTCAATGTCATTTGGATCCAATTCATCTAACTCTTCTTTGCTCATTTTTTTGCCGTTCACGATAATTTCGGTGTCGTCTGGAATACCATTAGTGTTTTTTGTGATTATTCTAATGGTCGACTTGTCGCCATTTTTATTGACATCCATAGTTTTAATTACATCTGCATCTAACGCATCCAGTTCGGCTTGACTCGCTTTTTCACCGTTGATATAGATAGTCTTAACTTCATCATGATCTCCCTCTTTCGTAACACGGAAAGTAATGGTTTTCTTTACGGTGTCTCCAGCCGTTCTTGCTGATTCATGGTCATTTTCCACATCGGCACTTTTTTTGATTACGGTCACCGTTTTTGACTCTTTCACTTTTTCCTGCGCTATTACTTCAATTTGAAACAATAAAACAAAAGCTACTAATGCGGGAATTACTGACAAGTACTTCCATGAATTCCTTTTTTTTGATTGATTTTTGTTTAACATGACGATTCGTTTTTTGATTAATGATTGATAAAAATGATTGGTAATGGCAACGCAATTTTCCTGTGTTGTTATTTTTAAAAGCGTGATTTGATAGGCTTTTTTGTCTGATATCTTTTTTAGGGCTCCACTATCGGCAATGAATTCCAGATTTTGCAAAATCGCTTTTTTGTACAGCCAAATGAATGGATTGAACCAAAAAACGATGCAAAACAGTCTCGAAATGAGTACGTCAACGGTATGGTTTTGTTCGCTATGTATTTTTTCATGTTCCAATATGCTTTCTAATTCGCTGGGGCTATATAAAGCCGAATTGTAAACAATGGTGTTGAAATAGGAAAATGGGGCTAAATTATCTTTAATGTCAATAAATTTAAAATCGGCTTGCTGCTCAATCAATTTACCTTTCAACACAGTTCGTAAACTATAAAAATCATAGGCAAATTTGGCTAGCAACAACAGTAGACCGATTCCGTAAGCCAAAAAGGAAAGTAGCGGCAAATAATCTTGTAATGATTTTCCCTCGACATAATTCGATACTGGAATGTTTGTCCAATCAGTATTTGAAACGACCGGTTCAACCCAAATTATCTTGGTAAAAACTACCAGTGGCAATACCACAGATGTGATTAATCCAGCCAATAAAAACCAACGATTAGCGGTAAAAAAAGTTTCCTTGCGCAACATAATATGATAGCCAAGAAAAAAGACGGCAAGCAATCCGCTGGATTTGATGAGGTAAATAAATAGCGTTTCCATACCCTTATTTTTTGTTTTCAATCATTTGCAGAATTTCACGCAACTCGGCTGCCGAAATTTTTTCCTCCTTGGCAAAAAAGGAAACCATGTTTTTATAGGAGCTATTAAAATAATTGTCAATAGCGGTATTCATGAATTTTTTCCTGTACTCCTCAATAGTCACAATAGGGAAGTATTGATGCGTTTTCCCGTAGGCATTGTAGGATACGTACCCCTTTTCTTCCAGATTCCTAATAATGGTCGATAGTGTGTTATAATGTGGAGGATCAGTTTCAATCTCTTCCATAACTTCCTTTACGAAAGCTTTTTTTAGCTTCCATAAAATGTGCATGATCTCCTCTTCTTTGTTGGTCAGTTTTTGCATGGCTCAAGTTTTTATTTGGGCGTTTCCCTACGGGTCAGGCTATTCGGCTTTATCTCTTCGTTTCACTACGAGGATATCGCCTGCTATCCTTAACGCAATTCAAACTTACAACTATCTTTTTAGTTGTACAACTATAATTGCAGTTTTATAACTATTTTTGTAGTTATAAAATTTAAAGTATTGTTAATCAGGTATTTTTGTTGGTGAATTAGTAGATGCATTAGAGTGGGGGTTACGCAGAACCACAGTTTAGGCGCGTTTATTCTCTAGTTTCAGCAGTTTTTGTATCCAGATGCAACAACCAGCGGCAGCCAGTCCAAAAGTCCCCATCACAAACCAATTGGTTTGATAGCCTAATCGCCCGATAATCTCAAGCCCCACTTTTGAACTTACGATATGCGCCAGACTGAAACTCATCGTATACAAAGCCATGTAGCGTCCTTCCTGGCCTCGCGTAGCCCTACTCATGGCAAAAGTATTCGAAAAAGGGAAAGCGAAAATTTCGCCAATCGAGATAAAGATCATACTGATCACCAGCATACCGGCCCATACATTAATTAGCAAAAGATAAAAACTGCTTCCCATAAGTAAGGATCCCCATAGAATAATTTTAAGTTTCTGCACTTTTTTCCTTTCAAAATAGCTGACAATCGGCATTTCAAGTGCAAAAATCAGCAAGCCGTTCAAGGTCATCAATAAACCGGTTTGAAACTCGCTCATCCCAAATTTCTCGCTGTGATATAATGGCAAAGCCGTAAAGAGTTGGAAAAAAATCATCGCCGTGACAAAACTCACGAACAGGAAAACCCAGAATATTTTATCCCTAAATACGGATCGGGCTTGCAATATTGTGGCATGCGGATCCTGATGTGACGTCCTTTTCTTCTCCTTGACCAGCAGGGCAAAAATCAAAATCGCGACAATGCAAGAAGTCCCGTCGACCCAAAACAGGCCTTTATAACCAATTCCCATAATAATCAATCCACCGAGGGCGGGTCCGGCGGCAAAACCAAGATTGACAGCCAATCGAACTAAAGTTAAAGAACGCGTCCTGTTCTCGGGCTTGGCATATGCTCCAAGAGAAACAAACATCGCTGGTCGGAACACATCGGCTAGGGTCATGATACTGAACATTCCCAGACACAATCCCCAAAAACTGGTTATATATTGGAGAACAAAAAAGAAAATCCCACTGCTAAACAAGCTAAAAACCATCACCTTATAAAACCCTATTTTATCGGACAGTTTTCCCCCTAGCCAAGAACCCAACATCGAACCAAACCCAAAAGCGACCATAATCCAACCCACTTCACCGTAGGAAAACTGCAAATCCTCCTTTAAGTATTTTGACAAAAAGGGGAGGACCATTGTTCCTGCGCGATTGATAAAGGTTATAATGGTAAGAATCCAAATTTCTCTCGAAAACCCTCTGAAATTGTTGATGTAGCGACTGAAAGCGGTTGCGAGCATTATAATTGGGTTCTTTTTCGCAAAGGTAGGAAACTTTGTAACTTTCAGACTTTGTGGCTTTGCAACTTTTAAACTATTTTTGCTAAAATTAAAAAAGATGAAAAAGATTCTAATTCTGGTATTTTTGGCACAATGGAGTTTTGGTTTTGCCCAAGTAAAATTTGATCACAAGTCTGCGGAAAAATTCCAAACGGAAATCAACGCTGAGTATGCCGATGCCAAAACGAGTCCTTTGATGGCAGCAGATTTAGCGGTTTTTAAGACTTTAGACTTTTACCCTATTGATGGGAAGTATAGTTTAATTGCTCAATTCATCAGAACCAAAAAGGAGAAACCTTTTGAGATGCAGACTTCGACAGATAGGAAACCGGTCTATGTAAAATATGGTGAAGCGCATTTTATAATTGACGGGAAAGCGTTAAAACTTAATATTTACAAGAATATTGAATTATCGAAACAGAAAAAATACAAAGATTATCTTTTCTTGCCTTTTTCGGATCTCACTTCGGGTAAGGAGAGCTACATAGGAGGGAAATACATCGATTTAAAAACACCCAAAGGCAATACGATTGTCATTGATTTCAACACTTCGTACAACCCGTATTGCGCTTACAATCACAAATATTCGTGCCCTAAAGTGCCTTTGGAAAACGATTTGGACGTCGAGATTAAGGCGGGGGTCAAAAAATTTCACGACTAATGAAATTGTTCAATTTCCATACTCACAAATTCACGAATCAGACTAATCTGTTAGAATTGGTCAATCAATACCCTCAGGATTTTGATGCCTCGATTCCTTATTATTCCATCGGAATTCATCCTTGGTATATTGTTGAAGACAGAGTGGAAAACGATTTGGGAATAATTGAAAGTAAATTGCAAGAATCCAATTGCCTTGCGATAGGCGAGTGCGGTCTGGACAAAAGGATTGAAATCCCGATGGACTTACAGCAGGCGGTTTTTGAAAAGCAGTTGCTTTTGGCGCAGGAATATGCTGTTCCGGTTGTTACACATTGCGTAGCCGCGTTTCAAGAAGTGATTGAAACCAAAAAACGTTTGCACATTACCGTTCCCATGATTATTCATGGTTTCTCTAAAAATGAACAGACGGCAAAACAATTGTTGGACAATGGATTTTTCATTTCGTTTGGGAAATATTTATTGCGAAATCCGGAACTGGAATCCGTTTTTAAAAGTATCCCGAGTAATAGATTTTTCCTGGAAACGGATACCATTGACGAAAATATTGATGCCATATACGCTTTGGCGGCAAAATATAAGGGCGTAACTTTGGAGGAAATCCAAACACAAATAAACAAGAATTTTCAAATCGTTTTTAAAAGAAACCTGATTTAAAATAACACATTCAAGGGGAGTTTTTTTACTTTATCCCTTAAACTTAAAACTAAAAAAAATGGCTGAGTGGACAGAAAGAGCGGAACTTCTATTTAAAAAAGAAGGGTTAGAAAAATTGCAAAATGCTAATATTTTAGTCGTGGGATTGGGCGGTGTAGGTTCATTTGCCGCTGAGTTTTTGACTAGGGCAGGAGTGGGCAATATGACAATTGTAGATGGAGATGTTGTCGATATTACCAATATAAATAGACAATTGCCGGCGCTACATTCTACTGTGGGACAACCAAAAATTGCAATCGTAGGAAATCGATTGATGGACATTAATCCTGAATTGCAATTAACTCGTGTACAAGAATTTCTTTCGCCCGAGCGCGCTTTCGAAATAGTTACCGAAGAGTTTGATTACGTTTTGGATTGCATCGACAGCGTGACCCCGAAACTTAATTTGATTATTGGCGCAAAGCGAAAAAGAGTTAAAATTATTTCAAGCATGGGTGCCGGAGGAAAGATGGAAGCTTCAAAAGTGAAAGTATCCGATATCGGCAATACAGAAAATTGTTTTTTGGCAAAAACCATTCGAAAAAGATTAAAAGAGCATAAAATCGATAAGTTGAAAGTTGTTTTTTCATCAGAAATACAAGATGATGCGAGTTTAAAAATGACGGACGGTTCGAATTACAAAAAATCTTTTTATGGAACAAACAGCTATATGCCAGGATTATTTGGTCTGTATGCAGCGGAAACGGTAATTCGATATTTGCTGAAAAAATAATATTTCGCTTTGAGAAACTAAAACTAAAAAATCAAACACATAAAATGATCCAAACAGTAATTTTCGATATGGATGGGGTAATTGTCGATACGGAACCGGTTCACCGTTATGCTTATTTTCAGCATTTTGAAGAATTGAACATTCCGGTCACCGAAGCCATGTTTACCTCCTTTACGGGAAATTCGACGCGAAATGTGTTCCAAAATTTGAAAGAACTTTTTGATCTCGAGCAGGAGGTTGAAGATTTAATCCAGAGAAAGAGAACTATTTTCAATGAAGCCTTTGATACCAAAGCAGATCTGGAATTACTGGAAGGCGTTGAAAATTTAATCAAGGAATTTCATAAGCAAGGCATGCAACTGATTTTGGCCTCATCAGCGTCAAAAGTAACCATTGAACGTGTTTTTAACCGATTCAAGTTGCACCGGTATTTCACGCATATTGTAAGCGGGGAAGATTTCCCGAAATCAAAACCCGACCCTGCCATTTTCGAACATGCAGCCTCTCTATCTATAGCTTCTAAAGAAAACTGCGTTGTGATCGAGGACAGTACAAACGGGGTGAAGGCTGCAAAAGCTGCCGGAATATATTGCATAGGTTATAACAGTATCCATTCAAAGTTACAGGATTTATCGGCAGCAGATGTGATAATCAATCATTTCGGTGAGATTGATTGTGAAATAGTAGCGAAATACAGAACCGATATTAGGAAATAATTAACAGGATCATTTCCTGTAATTTGTAATTTTGGAAAAACATATAAATTTTAGAAAATGAAAAAAATACTTATTGCATTAGCCATCATTATTACGCAATTCACCATCGAGGCACAGGTCAAAACACCACAGGCAAGTCCTAAGGCTACAATAACTCAGGTGGTGGGCTTGACAGATGTAGAGGTTGTCTATTCAAGGCCATCCGCGAGAGGTAGAGCCGTTTTTGGCAATCTGGTTCCTTTTGGCAAACTTTGGCGAACAGGGGCAAATGAGAACACGACCATTTCATTTAGCGATGACGTGATCATCGGCGGTAAAACACTAAAGAAAGGGAAATATGCAATATATACCATTCCTAATATTGAAAGTTGGGAAGTTATCTTTTATGCAAATACTGACAACTGGGGAACTCCACAGGAATTTAAGGAGTCAGACGTTGCATTACGAACTACGGTAAAAGAGGAATCAATGCCAAAAGCGATGGATACTTTTACCATTGGAATAAATGGTCTAAGCTCAGATTCTGCTTTTCTTGAAATGTATTGGGAAAACTCGTTTGTATCCCTTAAATTTGAAGTTCCTACGCAAAAAACGGCTATTGCAAATATAGAAAAAGCCCTTTCGGGTCCTTCGGCGGGAGATTATTTTTCGGCAGCGCAGTATTTTTATCAGTCGAATGGCGATATCAACAAAGCAAAATCTTATGTTGATAAAGCATTAGAAATGAACACTGAAAAGCCATTCTATTATTTGAGATTAAAATCATTGATACAAGCCAAACAAGGGGATATTAAAGGAGCCATTGAAACGGCCAAAGCATCATTGGTGGCTTCTGAAACGGCCGGAAACCAAGATTATGCTAAAATGAACAAAGACAGCATCTCGGAATGGAGTAAATAAACCGTTCTGTTTTTTTTATAATAAACCCCGTTTCAATTTTTTGAAACGGGGTTTATTTTTGCATTCTGTTAAACCTTACCTTTTTTCTTTTCTGAAAACTGTCATTTGCAGTATTGAAGACAGTACGATTGTTAACATTGCTCCGATGAAATTCAGCCATAAATAGCCCAGTTTTTCTTCTCCGGTGGGAAATATATAGATGGCATAATAGTATATTATAAAAATAGTGATCTGGCTTGCAAGAGCACTATAAAAAATGGCTTTTGCTTTTACAAACTTGATGTAAAAGCCCACCAAGAAAATTCCCAGAACTGTCCCATAGAAAATGGACCCAACGATATTGACCAATTGGATTAGATTTTCGAATAAGGTGCCGATACTCGCAAACAGTATCGCTACAATTCCCCAAAATAAAGTGAAAAATTTTGTTGCATTGAGATAATGTTTTTCCGATTTTTCTTCCTTTAAGTTACGTTTGTAAATGTCGATCGCCGTGGTGGAGGCCAACGCATTAAGTCCTGAGGCGGTAGAAGACATGGCCGCCGATATGATTACGGCAAGCAGAAGCCCAATAAGGCCCTTAGGCAAGTAATGCAAAATAAAATGGAAGAACACGTAATCTTTATCGTTTGTCTCACTGCCGCTATCTGCTTTTAAGATGATTTCTTTCGCGCGGTCCCGAAGGTCTTTCTCTTTTGCCGAAAGGCCAATTAATTCCTTTCTTAGAATCGGATTGTCATAATCTTGGTTAAGCTGATCGATATACAAAAGATTAATGACTTTTTTATCTTCAGAAAGGGCATTGAGTTTCTTTTCTAAGGAATGATATTCCCCTTTATATTGCGACTGTTCAATTAGTGCCTTGTTATTGGGATTGAAATTCAGGGGGACGGGGTTGAATTGGAAAAAAACAAATACCATCACTCCGGTAAGCAATATGAAGAATTGCATCGGAACTTTCAACAAACCATTCATAACCAGCCCCATTTGACTTTCACGAACTGATTTCCCTGATAGATAACGCCCAACCTGTGATTGATCGGTTCCGAAATAGGCGAGCGCCAAGAAAAAACCACCGGTTATCCCACTCCAAAATGTGTATTTTTCTTCGGGATCGGCAGAAAAATTGACAATGTTCATCTTGTCGTTTGCCCCGGCAATGTGCAACGCATTGCTGAATGTCATCTCATTAGGCAGAAAATGCAGTATTAGAAAAAAAGTGATCAACATTCCGGTCATAATCACGAACATTTGCTGTTTTTGGGTCACGTTGACTGCCTTTGTCCCCCCTGAAAACGTATAAATAATTACGAGAACACCAATTATAATGTTCATATAGGTAAGGTTCCATCCCAAAAGAGCGGATAAGATAATGGCAGGGGCATAAATGGTAAGCCCCGTTCCCAATCCCCTCTGAAACAAGAACAATATGGCAGCAAGGGACCGCGTTTTTAAATCAAATCTTTTCTCAAGGTATTCATAGGCGGTGTAGACCTTGTATTTATGATATATGGGAATAAATGTCAAACAGATAACCACCATAGCTATAGGCAGACCAAAATAAAATTGTACAAAACCCATTCCGTCGTGATAGGCCTGTCCCGGAGTGGAGAGAAAGGTTATCGCGCTCGCTTGTGTCGCCATAACCGATAAACCCACCATATACCATGGCGTTTCGTTACTGCCAAGAATATAATCCTCTACATTTTTACTACCCTTGGTTTTCCAAGCGCCGTAAATTACTATAAATAACAATGTTACTACAAGTACAATCCAATCAAATAGCTGCATAGTTTAAGAATATAATTTCATTATTAGATAAAATATCAAAATATAAATGGCGTTGGCGACCAGCACCCAAGTATAGTTTTTTTTCCAATTTTTTGTTTTTTTTGTTTCCATATTCCTTTAATTATGGTTTTATTTTTTGAGCGGGTAATGTAGTTGGTGCTTTTAACGAAATTATGTTCGATAATAAGCGGTAGGCACCGGACACGCCTTCAGGCAATTCCCTAAATAAGCTTAAACCGGTATAAATATAATATCCCTTCCCATAGGGCGCAACCAATAAGGCGCCGTTTTTTGGGCTTTCCCCTTGATCATTGGATGACAAAATGGGAGTAAAGGCTTTATCAAATTCACTTGGGTAATACAAGCCTTGTTCTTGTTTCCAGCCCACAAAATCTTTGGCCGTTATTTTATTGGGATAATTTAAAACGGGATGATTGGGTGCTAAAAATCGAACTTCCGCATTTTCTTCGGTCACCCTATCGCGGGAAATCTTTAATGGATAAGGAGCAATATTTGAAGTCTTAATTTCATCTGGAGTATTGTATTGCACTAACATTGTTTTCCCTCCTTTCACAAAATCAAATAGTATATTTTGTTTGTTGGCCAATGCCTCTACCGTATTATAAGCGCGTATTCCCGTAATGATAACATCAAATGATTCCAGTTTTTCCGGAGTTATTTCTTCCGGATTCAACAAACTGACGCTATATCCCATTTGGGTCAAACTTTCGGGAACCTCGTCACCGGCGCCCATAATATACCCAATTTTTTGTCCATTAGTCTTCAAATCCAGTTTGATGAATTTTGCCTCGGCAACTTCTAAAACTTGCTGTTTTGTAATATGAGAATAATCGATTATTATCTGGTCTTTATCGTATCTTTTGTTGTTGACTATGGCGATACTTTTAGCAACGATTTCGGAGGGTTCAGTCGGTGGAGTAACATCGAAGTATAACACTTGTTCCATACCTTTTTTTTCCAAATTGAATGGTATATATTTTGGGTATACTGCCCAATTTTCATTTAATTCCAATTGCAAATTACCTTTTACGTTATCCTTGCCAGCTTTTATTTTTACGGCAACCGCTTTATTATTTCCATTGTTGAAAAGAGATACTTTATTAAGAATTGTTGTTGTTACTTCAGGTACAATATCAAGATAATTGTAGACCTCTCCTTTTACATTGTCATTGTATTTGTAAACTATGGTGCGTTCAAAAGGGATTGCAATTCCATTAATACCAATATTGAAAACAACTTTTACTTCCCTGATAACATCCGGGATTCCTATATTTTTCTGATCGTTTACCGTATACATTCCCACTGTCCCTTTTTCTTTAAGCCAGTAAGGCTGTGTATATTCAATCTCGTTAGGCAATTGTGAATCGAGGTAGAGGTTTACTAAAACATTGTTGTTTAACGCTCTATTGTATATTATGTTTTTGTTGTCAGGCATCGTCGTTATGTCTAACAGTTCCATCTTTACATGGCTCCTGTTTATGGCTTCTAATTTTAATTTCACAGTGCTTCCCGGGACGGCTTCTTGATCTTGTGCCACGGCTTCGAGATATAGACCCGCGCAGGCAGCGATAATATTGCTTATTTCGGATGATTTTAGTGTTTTCCAATGATTTTCATCCAAGGCTTGAATCATCTGATAGGCTTTCGCCAAATTTGGAATACTTGCCGAAGGGTTTGAAAAATCATATTGCGAGACGATTGCCTTCAGGAGTTCGCCTATTGGTTTTCCTCCTTTCACTCGATTCCAACTCGTGTCAATCCCTTCGAAAACGTTCGATTTATCTTTTGTTTTTTCCCCGTTTACAAGTTCTAAATACTCCTCTTCCTTACCGCGGCTTCCGGTGGCACCGAAGCCCTGCGACTGATGGCTACTTCTGCTCAAGGCTGCTATTTCCTGGTTTGATTTCCCTAATGTCGGATAATAAACGCCAGTTTCCAAAGTCACGAAATTGGTTTTGTCAGCGGCGTCAAATTTTTCTTTACTGCCATAAAACCACCAAGATGTATTAAAAAATTGACGTTTGGGTTGCCAAGTTTGCACGAATTTTAATTGGTCAGGAAATACGGTTGGGTCATTTGTTAAATCAAAGCTTTCGGTGCTCAAGATAGCCGAAGCCGTATGATGACCATGGGTGGTTCCGGGAGTACGATGATTGAACCTATTAATGACTACATCAGGCTGAAATTTTCTGATGGCCCATACAACATCGGACAACACTTTTTCTCTTTCCCAAATTTGCAATGTTTCCTCAGGGTTTTTTGAATAGCCAAAATCATTAGCCCTTGAAAAAAACTGTTCGCCACCATCAATTTTTCTGGCTTCAAGAAGTTCTTGGGTTCTGATTACCCCCAACAATTCCCTTAATTGCGGTCCTATTAAATTCTGCCCCCCATCGCCTCGTGTCAGAGACAAATAACCGGTTCTCGCTTTCAGGTCATTTGACAAATAAGATATCAAACGCGTATTCTCATCATCCGGGTGTGCGGCAATGTAAAGCACGGAACCCAAAAAATTAAGCTTCTGAATTTGATTATATATTTCTGCTGAATTCAGTTTTTGTGGCTTCTGCGCCAAAATGATTTGAAAAGAGAAAAGAAATATTAAAAAAAACTGAAATTTATTTTTGTACATTTTTTACGAATTTTTGTGCAATTAATTCAAATGTAGTAATTAATTGTTTTTTTATAAAGTGATTGCTATTTTCTTTGTTAAATAGGGGAATATGGGAAAAAAAAAAGAGCACCAAATTGGTGCTCTCTAATGATTTAATCTTTTACTTTTCTTTCTATAAATTAGTGGTTTCCGTGACCATTTCCGTGACCATTTCCGTGACCTTTTCTGTTACCTTCCCTATAATCACGGTTTTTATGATTGTCATATCTGCTATGATTATTACCATATCTACGGTTTTCAGCGTAGCGATGATTATCGGCATATCTTTTTTGAGAGTATCGACGATCATCATACCTTTGGCCAATTACTCGGTGGTTTCCACCTCTATACCCTTTGTAATATCGTACTCTATCATTATGGTAGTTTGAGTATGGTCTATTACCATGATAATCATTCAGTACTACTTTATAGCCACTGTTCAAATCATAGTTTCTATATTGTCTTGGCAAATATCGAGATCTTACCCATCTTCCACTACCAAAATAAATAAATTGCGAGGCTCTGATATCAAAGTACGCTTGAACATCCGGTAAATAATAATATTCTGCTTCGGCATAACCTGAAGGACCCCATGAGGGAGCTGTTCCTATATTTAAACTAACTGAAACTTGAGCTTGAGTTGTGCTCGATACAAGTAGAATTATTCCAACGGCGATTAGTTTTAGTGTTTTCATTTTTACTGTTTTTTACAATTTTTTTATTAATTTTTTATTCCTTTTGTATATACTTTAAAGCTAAAACCAACAACTGTGCCAGAATGATTTTATTAACGTTTAATTACGTTAGAGTATAAACAAAAAAAGAAACGCTTTCGCGTTTCTTTTATTTGTTTGTCTTAGGTCTAATTAGTGCTTCCCTTTAGAGTGACCGCCTTTTCCATTCCCGCCGTTTCCGTGACCTTTATTGCCATTTCCTGCTTTACGATTACCATTCCCATTTTTAGAATAGTTGCCTTTGTTATTATGTCTTTGACCAATAGACCTTTGCGGTTTTCCTTTGTACCCCTTGTAATATTTAGCTTTATGTTGTTTGTAATGGGTATAAGGTGCCCTACCGTGATAATCGTTTAGCACGACTTTGTATCCATGGTATAAATCGTAATTTCTGTATTGTCTCGGTAAATATCTTGATCTTACCCAATTTCCACTTCCAAAATAGATGAATTGTGAAGCTCTGATATCATAGTAGGCTTGAACGTCAGGTAAATAATAATAATCTATATTTGAGTATCCGGATGGACCCCATAATGGAGGGGTACCAATATTTACGTTAACTGAAACTTGACTTTGCATGGAACTCGTAACAAAAAGCACGATTCCGAAGGCAATTAATTTTAATGTTTTCATTTTTGTATTTTTTAATTTAAAATCTTTTTCGAAGCAAGGATATTATCAATGCGTTATCTGTAGGGCAACTACTGTGCCAGAATGATTAATTAACGGTTAATTATGTTTGGTTTTTGGCAAAAAGAAGAAACACACTGTGCGTTTCTTCTTTCTTTGGATGTTACTGAATCTTATTACAGTAATAAAATCAATAATAGGATAATGATAATTATAGCACCAACGGAGAAGTAAACTCCATTTCCGCTCGATCTTAACTCTGATTTAATTGCGCGAACTTCTTTACGTAGTTCTTTCTTTTCTGAAGAATTTAATTCGGATTTGTCCATCGCTTTTATTTCGTCTAAGCGATTAAGCATCTTCTGAACTTCAGCAGGGATTTCTTTAGGAGTAACTGCCCCTACGTTATTTTCAGCTGCAAACATAGTGGTTGGAAAAGCGCCTAATGACAATACCATCATCATTAGATAGAAAGTTAATTTTTTCATCTGTTTTTTGGTTTTAATTTAGTAAGATTATTTATATAAAGGTAATAACTATTTGGTACACAGAATTATATAATTGCCTACAAAATTTACAAAATTTACACTTTTAAATAAACAGGTGCTTTTTTTTTGGTTTTTATACACGGTTGGGCCGGTAAGAATCGTTTATTTATAAAGCACAGTACGTGGTTTGGACAATTCGAAATCTTGCAGCCCAAAATCGCCAGTTTCAAAAGCATTTGTCTGGAAAATATTTTCTCCTTTAAAAGGGATTACCGGATAATAAGCAAGAGATATTTGGAAAGAACTAAAGACCAAATAATCATTGTTTATAATCACCCCAACACCTATTTTAGAGTACGCTTTACTCGTTTTGTTTCCGTTTTCATTTTTTCCCAGCAGCGCTATGGAATAGTTGAAATAAGGGTTCATTCTAAATCCCCAAACATCATTTGGGGCATAAGCTTGCGTTTGTAAAGTAAGGACCATTTTATTTGTTCCATATACGGCACTGTTAAAACCCTGAATTCCGTAATTCTCGTTTATGGTAAGCTGGTCACCCAAAGAATTCTGTCGGTTTAATCCAATTACCACTTGCGGCTTGATGAACTGTCTTAACTTCCATTTGCCAAACTCGGTAAGTTTGGTGAAATAGTTAGCCTGAAACGAAAAGGCAGTCTGTTCCGTTTGTGATTTATTGAAGAAAGTGCCTATTTCGAAGTTGGCGCTTAAAAACCCCCATTTGTGATAATTCCCAAAGGAAACCTGTCCGCCCAAATAGGGTCTCCAATTGTCGTTTTTATATTGATAGCCTAACGATATCCCAAATATTCTACCGATGGGAACATCCTCGATTATGCCGTTTTTAAAAATATATTTATCTTCAATAAAATTACGTGTTGTAATACCAATTCCGGAAAGAAAGAATTTTTCAGCTGTATAGAAATTGATGGGGTCATAAGCTATTTCGGGACTTTCAAGATAATTTATGTTCAAGAAGCGCCCGGATATAATCAAATTTGTGGTCTTCGCATTTTCGGAGCTTCCTTTTAAAATCTGAACGGCTTTTCCTATCCAGAAATCGTGAGAACTGTATTTGAAATTTTGATTAACATAAATCAAATCTGGCCCTTGCAAGGTATCTTTTCTGAATTGCTGGTCCAGTGCTATTCCAGCGGCCCATTTTGTAAGTGGGGAATAAAAGGGGCGTTCTATCGCAATACTTTTTTCATAATAGTTATCTAAATTAATATGGTACTTCAGCGTCGTTTTTATGAAGGTATTCCTGATGTTCGGTATAGTGTAGGCTAAATTATTTGCCGTTTTGCCGTCGCTTGACCTATTTGTAAATCGATAATCAAATTGATGGCCAATTCCGAAAAAATTTCTTTCATTAAGACCCAAGGAATTTTTGGAGCCTGAAATCACAATTTTAGGAATGCTACTCCAAGAGTCCAGCACACGAATGGTAACATCAACAGAATCGGATTTGGCGCTGGCGAGTTCTTCCGTAATTGTGACTCGGTTAACAAATTTTTGCGATCGGATAATACGTTCGGATTCTTGTATTTTTAATGCATTATAGGGTGTGTTTTTTTTGAAAAGTAATAGGTTTTTTATCGCGAGTTCTTTAGTTTTAAGGTGCAATCTATTACCGGTTCTTTCTCCCCAATTCTTAGGTTTCCTTGTGGTATCTATATCCGAATATCCAAAAGGATCGAGTGTTATGATGTTGATGTTCCTAATAATTTTGCCGTCAGAGACTATTCTTTTCTTTGGCTTTACAATCGGAATGTATTTTTTTGATTTTGCGGGTTTAAAAATTAAACCATGCATGAACTTGGTGAATTTATTTTTTTTGGAATAGGTTTGAATGTTTTTGTAAATGTCTACGCTATCTTTTTCTGTTTTAATTATTTGGGAAAAAGAGTTCTGAACGCCCAAGAGCATCAAAAGAAGCAGCACTATTTTTTGATTGCGAGACATTTAATTGTAAATTTCAGTAAAATATAATGGTGTTTTTTATTCAATCTATTGTAATACAAATTTAATAATAATCGTGTTAAATAGTTCCGTTTTGATTTAAATCTGCAGCGCCGTCAAAACTAGTCGGGTCAGACACAGTCTCTTCGACTGTTTCGGTTTTCGGTATTTTATTGGATTTCGCGATTTTCAGGTGTTTCCAAATGAAGGTTTTCGGCAAATTGTCACCCATTAAATACCCCCAAGGTTCCAAAGTTTCAATTCGATCGAAAATTATTTTAAGAATAGCCAAAATGGGAATAGCCAAAAACATTCCTGCCACACCCGCAATACCGCCCCCGATAATAATTCCGACAATTGAGACGAATGCATTTATTTGAACTTTTGTATTTATAATAAGGGGAACAAGTATATTATTGTCAATTACCTGAACAACAATATTTACTCCTATTACTCCCAAAATTAGTGATACATCCGGTGCTCCTGTCAGTGAGGACAAGATGGTCAAAACACCAGCGACAAGAATTCCGATATAGGGGATTAGGTTGAGTATTCCCGTTATGATCCCCAATAAAAGGGCATATTTTACGCCTATAAAATACAGACCGGCGCTTGTCAAAACAGACACAAAAATCATTTCAATAATTAGACCCACGATGTAGCTTTGGACCGATCCTTTGATTTGGCTTAAAATTTCTTGCAATTTTGTGTGATATTCTTTTCTGAATAGCTTTGCCAAGAATAAGATGAAGTGGGTTCTGTACAGAAGAATTAGGAATGTGTATATGGGTACTAAAATAATATTAGTGATCGTATCTGTAACAGATATTAATGTGGTTGCAATGCTTTCTTTTCCTTTTTTAACAGAGTCTTGAGTGACATCCTCAATATATTTTCTTTGTTCCCAAATACTTACATTAAAATTAGTTCTGATAAATCGTTGAATATTGGTTATAAAAATGTTGACGTTTTTTCTTATAGTATTAAAATCAGCTGCTATATCACTTATCTGGTAGGATATAAAGGCAAGGATTCCTACTATTGCAACTACAAATATAATAACAGTGATGAATACAGACAATCCCTGTGGGAAACGCAGTTTTGAGGTAAAAAAATTAACTATGGGCAACAATAGTACGGCTAATAAAAAGGCCATTAAAATGGGTACTAAAACGTTCTTACCCAAATAGAAAATATAGGTAATACTAATTAAACATATTAAAGAAAAACCGAGTCTGATATAAAACGGATATTTGGTTGTGCTTTCCATAGGACTTTCGCGATTTGGTTGAATCTTACAATTGTTTAATATTTATGAAAACAAATATGATGTTTTTTTGCATTTAAAAATTACAGATTTTATAATGTTTTTTATATAATTATCACTTAAAGAGCTATAAAGTAAAAATGAACCGCTGTTGGGTTCTCTATCACAAAATATTAATCAACGAACTCAGTTTCATGAAAATGATCTTTCATGATCGATATTCCTTTTTGAAACAATAAATTATTAGGATAAACAATTCGCTCTCCACCCTTAGTTTTCAAGGCAACATGAAAAGCGCCAATATCTTCGATTTCTGCCTCGATTGGAAAGTCCTTATCATGAATACGGATAACGTCTCCTATTTTAAAAGGAAATGAAAAAAACAGTATTACACCGGAAGTAATATTGCTTAAAATAGACCATTGAGCAAACATGGCCACCCCAACGACTGTTGTTATTGAGGAAATTGCGATGATAATGTCCTTGGCTTGAACCCCCCAAATAATGATTAACGCAATTATTGCCAAGATGGTGGTTAACAAGTGCATGTATTTGATCACCAGATTGGTTCTATGTTCGATTCTGTGGGTAGTTTTCGCAAAACGTCGCACCAGTTTTGAAATGACAACTCGTGATATAACCACCAAAATCATTAAAACCCCGGTTGCGATCACTTCTTTCACAAAATCATGTACAAAATCCATCCCTATTTTTTTATGCTAATTTACTTAAATAATCGTACACTTTGTCCACGGGCAAGCCCATAACATTGGCATAAGAACCCTCTATTTTTGAAACACCTATGAACCCTAACCATTCTTGTATTCCGTACGCTCCCGCTTTATCATAAGGCTGGTAATTATCAATGTAATACAGTATTGATTCGTCGCTGAGTTCCTTGAATGTGACTTTAGTTATTTCGCAGAGGAGATCCGTTTTTGAATCGCTCTTAAAACAAACGGACGTAATCACCTCATGTGTGGCGTTCGACAATGACTTTAAAATGTCGAAGGCATCCTGTCTGTCTTTGGGCTTCCCTAAGGCTTTTTCATTGTGCCAAACAATGGTGTCGCTTGTTATGAGTATTTCGTTTTCCTTCAATTCGCCTTCAAAAGCATCGGCTTTTAATTGGGCGAGGTAGTTCGTGATTTCTGCCGCTTTTAATTCTTCTGGAAAAATTTCTTCAATTTCTTTTAATCTGATTTCAAAATCCAATCCCAAATCTTTAAAGAATTGCTGCCTCCTTGGCGAACCAGATGCCAAGATTAGTTTGTACTGTTTTAATTTATTTTGAAGCATTATATTTTATGTTTAAAGTAATGATTGCAATGGAAATAATTCCGAAAAACAGAATCCATTTTAGTAGCAGACTTAATTTACGAAACTCCTTCTTTGTTTTGGCTGGCCAAACTTTTACACTGAAATAAAGCAATGGTGCCACTACGAAAGCAAAAGCGTAAATCGTTGTCACAATTAAATCATTGGCCACAAAATAATTGTTGATATAAACCAACAGGAATGCCATAGGGATCAACCCTAAAATAGAGGCTAATTTTGAGGTGTTGTGCATTCCCAAAACGATGGGAAGGGTTTTCATTCCCTGATTTGAATCTCCTTCTATATCTTCCAAATCTTTAACGATTTCCCGTATAAAATTAATCATAAATGCAAATAGGGCAAAGTCCAGAAGTATCGAAAAAAGATTGGCCATTATAGGCTGATTGACTTGGTCAACAACTGGGTATAAATCGAAAATACCGATGATGATAACGCTAAACGAAAGCAATAGCGCGACAATTATGTTTCCCAGAATCAGCATTTGCTTCAGGCTTGTCGCATAAATATATAGCGTGGCGGCAATTAGGATAAAAATGGCGGCAAAACCGGGTTTTGAAATGACATTCGACAAATAGAAACCGATGCCAACCCCCGCTACATTTAGGGCCGCATAGATATTGTATGCTTTTGCTTCAGTAATTTTCTTCCCTATAATGACATCTTTCGGTTTGTTATCATTGTCCGTGTCTTGATCAAAAATGTCATTAATCACGTAACCTGCCGCTGCCAGTAAAACGGTACTCAAAACTAACAGTACATATTGCCATTCCGTTAAAGCCAGGGGCACATTTTGCAATTTCAAGAAGCCGTACCTGAAAATCAATTGCATGAAAGCCAGCATCAATAGATTTTGGTATCGGATAAGTTTAAGAAAATTCATAGATAAGTTTTACGTTGTAGTTTTGCGTATATCCATTGTTTTGAAAATGTTGGCCCGCTAGTCTAGCTTTGCGTCAAAATGTTCCATCCATTTGCCTTGCACTTTCATTACCTGCTCGATAACATCACGGGCAGCACCTTTCCCTCCGTTTCTATGGGAAATATAGGTAGAGATAGCTTTAATTTCTGGGCTGGAATCTTGGGGACATGTAGGTAATCCCACTAATTTCATCACGTGATAATCCGGTATGTCGTCGCCCATATACAGTACTTGCTGAGGGTTGATATTGTACAGTTCAGTATATTCCTTGAAGGTTTCCACTTTATCAGGTGTTCCCAAATGAATATCGGTAATGCCTAAATTTCTCAATCGGACGCGAACGCCTTCATTGCTGCCGCCGGAAATGATGCATACGTTATATCCACTTTCTACCGCCGCTTTCATTGCATAGCCGTCACGAATATTCATAGTTCTGAGAATTTCACCTTCGGTGGTTACAAATACCGAACTATCGGTAAGAACGCCGTCAACATCAAAAATAAAAGTAGTGATATCGTTCATTATTTTTTTATAACTTTTTGCCATTATCTTGTATTGATTGTGTTAGTGTTTTATAAATGTTTGATTGGTTTTTATTCGATAAAAAAGCCTGATGCGTTTCTATTGTCTTTCCGTCTTGTCTTACAGCAGGCCCGGTTTGTGCTTCTTCGGGGGAAAGCGTGATTATTTTTTGGGCCGTTTCCAGAATCAAAGGCTTTAAAATATCGAAGGGAACTTGGTGTTCCTTGCAAATTTCATTACCCAAATGGTATAGATGGTTGGTGAAATTATTGACGAAAACAGCAGCCACGTGTAACGCTTTTCTTTGTTCGGAGTTGATGGCGAAAACTTTTTCGGAAATTGATTTGGCCACTTTTTCCAATAATTGAAAATCGGTACTGTTTTCGCTTTCCAAACAAATGGGGATATTCTTAAAATCAACTTCCTTATTTTTAGTAAAAGTTTGAAGCGGGTAAAAAACACCTTTTCGGTTGTTATTGTTTAAACTATCGAGCGAAACACTGCCGGAAGTATGAACGACCAATCTGTTTTTGAAAGGCAATTGATCGGAAACACTCGCGATGGCATCGTCCGAAACGGCTATTATGTACAGATCGGCTTCCAATAAATCATCAAAATCATTGACAATTTTGTCGGAATCAAACAAGGACATAATGGCTTCTTTTTTTCTGGAAAAGACCTGAACCAATTCAATCTCGTTCCCAATGTTTTGGGTTTTGTGCAGCGCCGCGATCAGATGTTGCGATACATTTCCTGAGCCTATAATAATAACTTTAACCATCCGACAAAATTAGCACTTTTTTTTAAAGTGGTTACAACTATTCTTAGGATACATTTTTGATAAAAAAACCAATAAATACAATTGTTTGATTAATATTAAAAGGCTTATTTTTGGATTAAATTAACAATTGTAAAAATATAGAAGTCAACATTTTTAAGTACTTTTGTCGCACTTTTATAAAACGTAATTACTTACAAATGAATAAAAAATATTTTTCCTTTTTATTTTCCACACGATTAATGGCCCTTCTTTTCTTGACTTTCGCAATAGCAATGGGTGTAGGAACTTTTATCGAAAGCAAATACAACACTGATACCGCACGAATCTTGGTTTATAATGCATGGTGGTTTGAAGCTATAATGGTGTTTTTCATGATCAATTTCATCGGTAACATCAAACGCTATCAATTACTGAAAAAAGAAAAATGGGCTACTTTATTGCTTCATTTGGCTTTTGTTTTTATCCTTTTGGGTGCATTTGTAACCCGTTATATCAGTTACGAAGGAATGATGCCCATACGTGAAGGGGCCGCAGAAAACCAGTTTTATTCCGACAAAACTTTCCTTACTGTTTTTGTTGACGGGGAGTACAAAGGGGAAATGAAACGCAGAGTTTTCGAGAAAAAACTGTTGCTTTCTCCGGTAACGAATAATGACTTCTCCATTTCCGATAAGTTTGCCGACACCCCTTTTGAAGTGGAATATGAGAATTTTATCTTGGGGGCAAAGGAATATGTGAAGGCCGATCCTAAAGGTGTCTTGTATTTAAAATTGGTCGAAGCCGGCGATGGTGGCCGTGAGGAACATTTTTTGAAAGAGGGTGAAGTTCAAAATATTCACAATGTTTTGTTTGCGTTGAACAAACCTACCGACGGCGCTATAAACATAAATACAACCGGAACGGAATATACGATCCAAACTCCGTTTGAAGGTAATTTTATGCGAATGGCTGATAAGTTGCAAGGAAACGTTACGAAGGATGTTGTGCAACCCCTTATGATGCGATCTCTTTACACCATTGGCGAAAAACGATTCGTTTTTCCGGACCCCGCAGTCAAAGGAGCGATTGCTTATGAATCAAACAACGATTTTAAAGCGAAGAACCATGAAGATGCGCTGGTCTTGACAGTAAAAGCGGACGGGCAAGAAAAGGAAGTGACCATTTTGGGTTCGAAAGGAAGAGTTGGTGAGGCTAAGACCGTGAGAATTGGGAATATTGACTATAGTTTTTTCTACGGAAGTAAGGCTTATGTATTGCCTTTCAAAATCAAACTAAACGATTTTATAGCACAGAAATACCCTGGAACCGAGAAAAGTTACTCGTCGTTTGAAAGCAAAGTTACCGTTCAAGATAATGAAGGAAATTTTGACGCCAGAATATTCATGAATAACGTATTGGATCATAAAGGATATCGTTTCTTTCAGTCCTCTTTTGATCCTGACGAAAAAGGGACTGTATTATCCGTAAATCATGATTTTTGGGGTACGGCAATAACCTATGCAGGATATTTCATGTTGTTTTTTGCTATGATGTCCATTATGTTTACGAAGCATTCTCGTTTTGCGGATTTAAAAAGAAAATTAGAAGTGGTAAAAACTAAAAAATCAAAACTGATCACCGTTTTCGTTTTGTTGCTAAGTTTTAATGGTTTTGCACAAGTTCACAATCATGAGCATGACGCCGATGGGAATCATGAAGACCATATTGAAAACGGGAACCATACGCGAGTTGCTCCAACGGAAAAACAATTGGATTCCTTGATCAATAAATTCAAAGTATCTGAAGAACATGCGTCAAAATTTGGGCGACTGATTATTCAAGATGCAGGCGGAAGAATGAAACCAATCAATACATTCTCCTCTGAATTGTTAAGGAAGGTAAGCCATTCCAATGACTATAAGGGTATGAAT
>NZ_DATBVQ010000186.1:0-22147 GCF_036515215.1 Flavobacterium sp. | reverse complement strand
TTTTTAGGTCTTGTTTTTATTAGCGTGAATTTCAAATGCGGTTGGCATTTACCTTCATTTATTATTATCTATCTGTCGTTGTTTCCATTTTCTCCGAAATTAATTCGCCTCTGTCATAATTGCGCGTTATCGTTAATTTACCCCCGCTGTCGTAATGTTTCCAAATTCCTGAATAGTACCAATGAATTGCTCTTGGGTCTTCATCTAATCTGGTGATTCCCTTGGCCCGAGTTTTTCTGTTCTCATGGAAAAACTGGGTCTTGCAATACATTTCATGGTAGCGCTCCTTTTTTATCAATTTCCCGTTTAAATAATATCGCCATTTTTTGACGGGATCACCGTTTTTATAGGTTCCAATTGATTTGTATTGAGCGCTGTCTATGGCGTATTCTTCGATCCAGATGCCCTCTCTTTTGTTATTTACAATTTGGTTTGTTGTTTTGCAAGAACAGAAAATCAACATCCCGATAAATAGAAGCGTGAATTTTTTCATCTAACTTGTTCTACAAGATTACACATTGCTCTACAAATGTAGAGATATATTTTTATAAAACAAGTTTTTTTAGCGAAATGTTTGGTTATCCGCGTTTTGCATCAGGGATAGCAGCGAAAATCCTTTTTTTTTGTAAAAAGATTGCAGCGGATAGCCCGCCCCGTCTTTTTTGGCGGGTAATGCCAAAAAAAAATCCGCTCATTGCCGAGCGGATTTTGAATTGCAGTCGTGATAAGTTTTATTTGCTTAGCTCGACAAAATATTTGTAGAACAACGGAATGGTTTCAATTCCTTTAAGGAAATTAAAGATTCCGAAGTGCTCATTTGGCGAGTGGATGGCATCGCTGTCAAGGCCGAATCCCATCAGGATGGTTTTGCTTTGCAGTTCTTTTTCGAATAAGGCGACGATAGGAATACTACCTCCGGAGCGAACCGGGATGGCTGGAACACCAAAGGTTTCGGTGTAAGCCATATTTGCTGCTTTGTAACCAATGCTGTCAATAGGCGTCACATATCCTTGCCCGCCATGATGCGGTTTCACCTTTACGGTAACGCCGGCCGGAGCGATACTTATGAAATGTTTTGTGAACAATTCCGTGATTTCTTCCCAGTCCTGGTTAGGAACCAATCGCATTGAAATTTTGGCGAAAGCCTTGCTTGGGATGACGGTTTTGGCACCTTCGCCCGTGTAACCTCCCCAGATTCCGTTGACGTCCAGCGTAGGACGAATGGAGTTTCTTTCATTAGTTACATATCCTTTTTCGCCATAAACATCATTCAAGTCCAGTGCTTTTTTATAATTTTCTAGGCTGAAAGGGGCTTTGGCCATTTCTGCTCTTTCTTCAAGGGACAGTTCTTGTACCTTGTCATAGAATCCCGGAATCGTAATGTGATTGTTTTCGTCATGAAGCGATGCAATCATTTTAGCCAAGACATTAATTGGGTTTGCCACGGCGCCACCATATAAACCGGAATGCAAGTCGCGGTTTGGTCCAGTCACTTCCACTTCCACATAGCTTAGGCCACGAAGACCGGTCGTAATTGAGGGTTGTTGGTTTGATATCATTCCGGTATCGGAAATTAAGATCACGTCGTTTTTCAGTTTGTCATGATTGTTTTCAACAAAGGTTTTTAGGTTGACACTACCCACTTCTTCTTCACCTTCAATCATGAACTTCACGTTACAAGGCAAATTGTTATTTTGGACCATGTATTCAAATGCCTTTACGTGCATGTACATTTGTCCTTTATCGTCGCAGGCACCACGCGCAAAAATAGCTCCTTCAGGATGAATCTCGGTTGTTTTTATAACGGGTTCGAACGGAGGAGAGGTCCATAATTCGATTGGATCTGCCGGTTGAACGTCATAATGGCCGTAAACCAAGATCGTAGGCAGGTTCTTGTCAATCATTTTCTCGCCATAGACAATCGGGTAACCTGCAGTTTCGCAAATTTCCACGAAATCACAGCCCGCTTTTTCCAGACTTGCTTTTACCGCTTCTGAAGTTTCGATAACATCTTGAGAGTAGGCTGCATCTGCGCTTACGGAAGGCATTTTCAATAATTCTATTAATTCGTTGATGAAACGATCTTTGTTTTGTTGAACGTATGACCTGATATTTTCCATTTAGGTGTTTTTTTTAGTGTCTCAAAAGTACAAAAAATTGAATAGAAAATTTTTTCGAAAAATTGCTTTGAATGTTCGAAGTTATGATTATATTTGCACCCACAATTGCATGCGGATATGGTGAAATTGGTAGACATGCCAGACTTAGGATCTGGTGCCGCAAGGCGTGTAGGTTCGAGTCCTATTATCCGCACCAAAAAAGCTTCTCAGTCGGGAAGCTTTTTTTTGTCATTTATTTTTAGGATCGAACCCTTCATTTTCAAAACTCTTTATAAAGAAGTGTCCTTTGCTTATCCCAGATAAGACAATAAGTATCCGGCCAATGCCCCATATATGACAATAAAGGCACTGTTGACTTTAGGATAGCCAATAGTTACCGCCGCGCAGCTTACGGCAATGAATAGCGTTCGCCAATCCAGTATTGAATCGCGGCCCATTTGCCAACAAATAGCAACGATAATAGCCACAGAAGCGACATTCACCGCATCTAGAAAAACAGAAATAGACGGAGAATTGCGCATTCTTTTAACCAACGGATTCAACAAGGCTACAAACAGGAAGGACGGAATGAAAATCGCTATTGTTGCCACAATCGCACCCAGTAAGCCATTGATTTGATATCCGATGAAAGTTACCGACGAAAAGACTGGGCCGGGTGTAAACTGACCGATAGCTATGGCATCCACCAAGGTAGCTCTGGACATTAGGCCAGTCGAAACCAATTCAGTATCCAAAAAGGCAAAAAGTACATAGCCGCTTCCATAAAGAATGGCGCCTATTTTTAAAAATATTAGAAATAGATTCCAGTTTGAGGCCGTTACCAAAGTTGTTTTTGTGATTTGTGATAAGGTCAGCGGGATAAGGCTGAATGTTTGACCGCTTTTAAATTTAGAATACAACAAAGCGAGCAAACCGGCACCAAGCAGAATATATATTTCGTCATACTTCAGCAACGAAAGGGCTAGAGCTGTGAGAGCAATGATGCCCAACGGTGTCGTCTTTATGGAGTTTTTGGCCAATGGATAAATCGCTGCGAGGATTATGGCGATAATCGCAGGTTTGATTCCGTACAAAAACACTTGCGCTTCGGGTTGTTGACCGTATTTTTTATAGAAGTAGGCCAAAACTCCTGTAATAAGTACTGCCGGCATGATAAAGCAAACTCCTGCCACGATTAATCCTTTCCAACCGCCTTTTTCGTGGCCAATATGAATGGCCATTTCTGTGCTGTTTGGTCCTGGGATTAAACTTGTGGCGCCAATGAGATCTAAAAAATGCTGTTCTGACAGCCATTTTTTTTTGCTCACCACTTCCTGTCTCATCATGGCGATATGGGCAGCCGGACCTCCAAAACCAATGATCCCCAGTTTTAAAAACAGTTTGGCAATTTCTTTTAAAGTAGCTTTATGCGGCATTAAGGCATGTTTTTTATAAGATGGCTAAAATAATTATAAATTAAATTCGTGAAGTTTTTTAATAGTTATTTTTTTGAATTTTATTTTTTGATATATTAACAGAAAATCGGCAGTGGTAAACATTCGTCCGCATGCCATCCAGACTTTGGTTTATTGATCAGAATGGGCCGTTTGAAAAAACAGAAAAAGGGATTGCAAATTAAAATTCGCAATCCCTTTTTTAATATGCCGCAATTGGACTTTACTCCAATTTCCCTTTAATCCAAGCATCAATTTTCTTTTCCAATAATGCTAATGGCATAACGCCTGATTCTAAAACTTTTTCGTGGAATTTTTTGATGTCAAATTTATCGCCCATTTTATCTTGTGCTCTTTTGCGCAATTCCATGATTTTCAATTGACCGATTTTATATGATAGGGCTTGCCCGGGGATAGCCATATAACGTTCTATTTCAGTGGTGATTCCGGCTTCGCTTTCAGCCTCATTTTCCATTGAAAACTTTATCGCCTGTTCTCTTGTCCAGCCTTTACTGTGCAATCCGGTATCGACCACTAAACGCACGGCCCTATGCATTTCGTTTCCTAACATACCGAAATATTGATAAGGATCTGTATATAAACCTAATTCTTTGCCTAAGCTTTCAGTATATAAAGCCCAGCCTTCGCCATAGGCACCAAACCAATTGAATTTTCTGAAATCCGGCAGAGAAGCATTTTCTTGTTGTAGCGAAATCTGGAAATGATGTCCCGGAATGGCTTCGTGTAAAAACAAATCTTCGTCACCATACATGTTGTATACTTTTACATCCGGAATAGGAACATAAAAAATACCGGGACGTGAGCCGTCTGCTGTCCCCTGCATGTATTCGGCACTTGCGGTTTTTTCCCTAAACGCTTCAGTTCTTCTAATCTCAAATTTTGTTTTAGGCTGTAATGAAAATAACTTATCAACGTTTGGTTTGATGATGCTATGAATTCTTTCAAAATTGGCGATCACTTCCTCCGGTTTTTTGAAAGGTTTTAATTCTCGCTTGTTTCTTACATAATCAAAAAATTCCATCAGAGTTCCTTCAAAACCCACTTGGGTTTTTACTTTTTCCATTTCAGAATTGATGCGCGCTACTTCCTCCAGACCTAGTTGGTGAATCTTTTCGGGAGTCATGTCGGTAGTTGTCCATTGTTTTGCGTAAACGGCATATAGTTCTTTTCCAAAAGGCAAACTTCCAATGCCGCTATTGGATCTGGAAGCGGGAAGATATTCGTTTTTGAGGAAATCAGCCATTTTCTTAAATTGAGGAATCAATTTTTCATTGATTTCAGCAGTATATTTAGCGGTGAGATCTTTTTTTACTTCATCAGAAAATATGGCAGGCATTAATTTAATGGAAGAATAATATAGATTGTCTTCTATATTAACTGTCGGTATTTCTGCGAATTGAGGAATTACTTTTTCGGTCAACGCCTTTGGTAGCACAATTCCTTTTTCGATTCCCCTTTTCATATAAACCATAGCCGAATCAATCCAGACACTATATTTGTCGATCCTTTTCAAGAAATTGGAGTAATCTTTTTCGGTTTTAAAGGGCTGCGCGCTTGTCCCGCCTGCATATTGCCCCATCGTCAGATGAGTTCCCCAAAACTGATGAATGGGCATAAGATTAGTCGGTTGTTTCAGCAGTTCTTTTCCAACTTCAACTTCCCATTTTATGATTTCGTAACTGTTTTTTTCTTCCTCGGTAAGTTTCTTTAGATCTATTGAAGACAACTTAGTTTCGTATTTGTCAAAAAATGCAAGTTGCGCTTTTCTAAAACTATCAGTCATTTCAAACTGCAACTGGTCATTGTATTCGTTTTGGCCATTTTGTGTCGCAGTCAAGGGATCCAACGCGTTTTTATCGTCAAAGTAATTTTTTGTCAAAGCACTAAAATCCTCTTTTTTGTCTTTGGATTTGCAGTTTACCAATATTAGGGAAATAAGGAATGCAATGAAAACAAGGGTTGGTTTTTTCATATGTATTGGTTTTTAAATGGTTGCGTCTAATTTACTAAAAAAGAATGAATAATAGGCCAAGTGAATTTCTAGCTCGGCTTTCTCCGTTTCCAATCCTTGTCTGTCAAAAAAAAATCCCATTCGGTTTAAAGCGAATGGGATTTTGAGGTTCTGTTTTTTAAACCCTGTTAAAAACGGAATTGATAATACAAAAGTAATTCTACCCGTGATATACACGCGAAGCCACAATTTTGTCTTCCCTAATGTCCAAAACTTCAGCGATAAGCATCTCTTCTTCATTGTCTACCGTTCTTACATATTCCATGAAAACGCGGTCTCCGTTTGCGGTAAGCGAGGTCACTTTGTAGTTTAAACTTGGCAACCGCTCAAAGGCATCTTGCCACCATTCCCGCAACGCCTGTTTACCTGTTACGAAACCGTTCGTTTCGGGTTTGTGCATTTTTAATTTCGGGCTAAAATGTGCTGCATCGTCATCATACAGGGACAATAGCTTCTCTAATTCTTTGTTGTTGAAAGTCTCAAACCATTTGAAAGCGATCGATTGCAATTTTTCAGGAGTCATGTTGATTTTGGGGTTTTAATTAAAAAAATCCCATTTCGCTTAAGCGAAAGGGACTTTAATTTTATGATTTCAATGAATGTTAAACGTTCTTCAAATTGATAATCTCTTGGTCAGTAAGCATTCTCCAGTTTCCACGAGGCAAATTCTTTTTGGTCAAACCTGCAAAAGCAACCCTGTCTATTCTCAACACATCATAGCTAAAGTGCTCAAAAATAGAACGAACTACTTTCACGTTTGAAGATCTCAACTTCAAACCGATTTCACTTTTCGCTTCTCCTTCAATATAACTTACGTCTTCAACAAAAACGCGGTGTCCGTCAAGTGTAAGGCCTTTGTTTATTTTTTCCAAATCTTCAAATTTCAGGTTTTTGTCCAATGAAACTTGGTAAATTTTAGATGATTTTTGGCTCGGTAAAGTAAACTTACGGATCATGTCAGTGTCGTTGGTAAACAATAACAGACCTGTAGTATTTTTATCCATTCTGCCTATAGCTCCAATTTTTGCGGTGGTTGATCCGCGAACCAATTCCATTACGTTGCGGTATTCCTGACCTTCGTCAAGTGCCGTCGTAAAGTTTTTAGGCTTGTTCAATAAGATGTATACTTTTTTCTCTGGAGTCAAAACAGACCCGTCAAAATTCACCACATCCCCTGGTTTAACCATGTATCCCATTTCAACAACTGGAATCCCATTTACTTTTACGTTCCCTGATGTGATGTAAATATCCGCGTCACGTCTTGAGCAAGCACCAGAATTGGCGATATATTTGTTAAGACGAATTTCATCTTTTACTTTTGGTCTTTTTGGTGCCTGATTCGGTTTTTTCTCCACTTTATCAGCAACAACCTCTGCAGCTTTCGTATTTATTTTTGCTTTTTTTGGCCCTTGTGCCCTTTTTTGCATCGCAGGTTTTGGCTTATTCGAGCTAGGTCTAGAACTTGTTGGTCTAGCACCGCTTTTTTTATTATTGCCTTCCTTATTATTCATAATATTCCATAATTTGTGCAAAGATAGTATTTATATAATTGCTAATCGATAAATGGGAATTATAAAAAGCTAACTATCTAATTAATAAGGACGTCGATCGGGTGGGATGACATTTTTCAGGAGCTATTTCCCGCTATCCGCTGTATCTTATTTAAGGCTCATAAAAATCGCCTCAAATAAGGATGCCGCTGCTATCGGGGCTAAATTTAGTTGCACACGAAGGGGTTTCTGGGATTACGGTTTGTTTTTAAATCCGTAATTGTGGCAATTAAAAATCTGCTCTAAATCAGCATAAGCATTTTTTTTCCTTTCCATAGTACGGAAGGATCGATGAGCACGATACAAAAAACGCCGAAAACAATTAGGAATTTTAGTACGTTGTGAAGCAACAGATACTGCTCTTTCTTTTCGGATTTCCATAGATAGAGCAAAAAGAAAATCAAGACGATCATACAAACATAAAAATAAATGTCCATGTAGCCCACGTCATAGATATCGATCAAAACATAAACAGGAAATACCGTCAAAATCGTTAGGGCCGTGATAATTTTTTTGGATACGGCTTCCCCATATCGAACGGGAATGGTTTTGTAATCGTTGGCCAAATCACCTTTTATGTTTTCTAAATCTTTGATCATTTCCCTCACAAACAGCAAGAGCATAAGAAAACTGGCGTGTGCAAAAATCACGGCAAAGTGGCTTTTGTAATTCTCTATTTCTTCAAAAGACAGAATGTTATAGTAGTGCAGTAGTATGGCAAAAAAGGGAATTACGGCCATAAGTGTAGCCGTTAGATTTCCCACTATAGGGTATTTTTTTATTTTATGGGAATAAAGCCAAATCAGGAATATGTAACTCGAAAAGAACAAAAATGCCCGCCAGGAGACAAACATAGCAATTAGAGCAACTATAAAATTTAATGTGAAATACACCGTCAATTTCGTTTTCTGGCTAACCAAACGGTCCAGCATGGATTTGTTGGGACGGTTAATCAAGTCCTTTTGGCTGTCGTAAAAATTGTTGATGATATAACCCGAGGCAATCGCTAAAGAGGAAGCGAAAACTAGCAAAAACAAGTCAAAATCCAGTAGGATATTCAGTGCTCCTTTCTCGGGGGCCAAAATAAAAATGGCCGACAGGTATTGCGCCAGAATAATGATGGGAATGTTATAGCCTCTTACTACAGAGAACAAACTGACAATTTTCATTATTAATAGTTTGTTTTTCCTGCTTAACATTTTTAAAGTTTAAAGTGTAAGGTTTAAAATTGTTTCGAAAGATTAAACTACGAATGAAATTGGTGTTTTTTTTAGAATTGGTATACTACTTCTAATTTATAGTCCTTCAACGATAATTTGGCGCGCTCCAGGTCTTCGGTGAAACCTAAAATATAGCCACCGCCACCAGAACCGCAAAGTTTCAAATAGTAGTCGTTAGTGTCAATTCCTTTTTGCCAAATGGCATGAAATTGCTCAGGAATCATGGGTTTGAAGTTATTCAAAACCACTTTTGATAATTTTTTGGTATTCATGAATAAAGACTTCATGTCCCCACCAAGGAAATTCTCGACACAAGCATCGGTGTATTTTACAAACTGGTTTTTCAGCATGGTGCGGAACCCCTTGTCTTTTAGGTTTTCCATAAATATGCTAACCATTGGTGCCGTTTCTCCCACGATTCCTGAATCCAACAAAAACACAGCGCCCTTGCCGTCCAAAATTTGGTTCGGAATGCCAGTTGCCTCAATATTGTCTTTGGAATTGATTAAAATAGGTATGCTCAAATAGCTGTTTAAAGGGTCAAGACCAGAACTTTTCCCGTGAAAAAAGCTCTCCATTTGAGAAAATATGTTTTTTAATTGTAATAGTTTTTCGCGAGTCAGATTCTCAAGAACCGTTATTTTGTCTTGGGCGTATTTATCATAAATAGCGGCAACTAAGGCACCGCTGCTCCCTACGCCATAACCTTGTGGAATACTGGAATCAAAATACATCCCAGTTTCAATGTCGCTTTTCAAAGTTTCTATGTCAAAAGTAACTAAATCAGATTGCTCGGATTGTAAAGTTTCCAGATGGTCTGCAAAACGTTTCAAACTTGCATTTGATGCGGTAGCTTCTGGAGAAGGGTTTTCATTTCTTTTCAACGCACCATTATAAAAATTATAAGGAATCGATAAACCCTTAGAGTCACGGATGATTCCGTATTCCCCGAAGAGTAATATTTTTGAATAAAATAACGGTCCTTTCATATTTAATAGATCTAGGTTAACGCTTGAAGTAGAATTGGTTCGTAAATATAATACTAATTAATCTGTTAAAGAAGCATCATTTCCAATTTCGTCACAAATGTACTGCCCATTTTGGCAAAAGCCAACTAATTCGTCCTTAATAAAATGTAAAACGGCAGCGCTAACGTTTTCGGGATACAAAACATGAACATTGGCTCCCGCATCGAGCGTAAAACAAACGGGGATTTTGGTTTCATTTCGAAATTTCCAGATCGCGTTTATAATTTGTAATGTGTTTGGTTTCATCAAAATGAAATAAGGCATCGATGTCATCATCATTGCATGCAAAGTCAAGGCTTCGCTTTCGACCACTTTAATGAATTCCTGCAAATCGCCGCTTTCAAAAATGGCAATCAGTTTGTCCAAGTTTTCGTGTGCTTGCGCAAAACGGCTGCTGGCATAGGGGTGATTGTGCATCAAATCATGGCCAACGGTACTTGAAACCTGTTTTTCGCCTTTGTCAACAAGCAAAATAGTGTCCTGGTAATTTTTGAAATTATCATGTATGGCATTCGGGAATTCCACCCCAAATAAATCAGAACTGCCTTCGATGTTTTTTTGGCTTCCCCAAACGACAACACTTCCTTTTACACTTCGGCAAGCACTGCCCGAACCCAAACGGGCCAGAAAAGAAGCCTTTTGAAAAAAGTATTCTTCGGTCATTGACGGGTTTAATGCTTTTTCCAGACTCATGAAGTTCATCGCCAAAGCGGCCATCCCCGATGCCGAAGAGGCGATTCCAGAGCTGTGCGGAAAAGTGTTTTCGGTATCTATGGTAAAATGATAGTCTCTCAAAAAAGGCAAATAGACTTCGACGTGTTCCAGGAATTTCTGGATTTTAGGTTTGAAATCTTCTTTAGGCTTCCCTTCGAAAAGCAAATCAAAGGAAAAAGCATCTCGCTTTTCCTTTTTGGCGAAAGCCAATTTGGTTATCGTTTTGCAATTGTTCAGGGTAAAACTAACCGATGGATTGGCGGGAATCTGGTTTTCCTTTTTTCCCCAATATTTGACGAGTGCAATATTGCTGGGTGCGCTCCATTGGAAATTTCCGCCTTCAATTGATTGAGAATATTGGGTTGGAATAAAATCGTTTGCTGAAAACATGTATTATAGAATTTTGACAAAGATACTTTTTTTGCTTTATAGGTTGATTTGTTTATTTGTTGAATCGGTGTAAAGTTTTTGTTTATTTTTGGGAAAAATTGAAAATCGCCAAAATGAATAGAATTACCAAAATCCTTACCGTTGTTGTAACCTGCCTTGTCATCGGTTATTTTTCTGGAATCGTTACCCGTTCTGCAATTATCACTTGGTATCCCACTTTGGTAAAACCGAGTTTCAATCCGCCTAATTGGATTTTTGCGCCAGTATGGAGTATGCTATATATCATGATGGGGATTGCGGCAGGATTGGTTTGGGACCGTATGGAATCGAATACAGAAGTTGTCAAAAAAGCCTTGCTGATTTTTGCCTTGCAATTGGCCCTGAATGCTTTGTGGTCTTATTTGTTCTTCGGATTAAAGAACCCTATGTTGGCCTTAGTAGAAATTGTAATCCTCTGGCTTATGATTTATGAAACCTATATTCAATTTGGAAAAATCAACAAAATTGCGGGCTATTTGTTTATACCATATTTGCTGTGGGTAAGTTTTGCGATGGTTTTGAACGCGAGTATCTGGTGGCTTAATAAATAAGCCCCCTAATTCCTGAAGGGGGAATTGTGCAGATTCAAGTTGTTACTTGAATTGGGAGTATTCCGGTTCATCTTCTCCTTTGTTTAGCCAGAGAATTATTAATCGAAGTCGGTATTATAAGTTCTTTTTGAATTCAGCATTTTTAACGAACAAAAAATCCATCAAAGCCATGTCATTATTGCTTTCCGCAACTGTTTTTGATTTGGGGTCTGCATCGCAAAATTCAAGGAATAGTGCTATTTGCTCAGGTTTCAATTTTAAACTTTCTATGTAAAATTTTTGGTCGTATGTAGTTTTAACCAATGCCATAAATTCAATCTTCGGAACTGATTTTTCAGCGGGTTCTTTTTCCTTTCGGAATAAGTCCGCAATCATGCCACCTATTCGCATGAAATTCATCCCGTTTTCAATTGTGCCCATATTAACACCAATAACTTTTGGAGTGGTTGCATTCTTTTCTATTGCATATTGGTCGATCTTTTTTTGTTCCCATTTATCATCTTTACTTAGTTTAATAGATGGCATATTTGTAATAACTACTTCGTTTAATTCTTCTGCTTTTAGAATTAATTCAACGACTAATTCGTCTTTGGTGAATAGTTTAGGGTTAATTGTGATTTTTTTTACTTGATGTTCTTTAGATACAAATACTAGTACATCATTCGTTTTTGCATTAATTGAAAATTCTCCATTTGCATCAGAGACTGTAAGTGTTTTTGTACTAGCATTAATGACTTCGACTTTAGGTATTGCATAATTATTAAATACGACTTTACCTTTAATTGTTTGTGAGAAGCTAAATTGAGAAATGAAAAAGAATAGGGCGGTGAGTAATTTTACTTTCATCTATTTTTGTTAAGTTGAAAGTAAAGTTATCAGAATTGTCTTAACGAAAACTTAGAAAAGACGTAAAATCTTGTTAATAAAACTGAAAAAGGTGTTTAGCTAAATATTATTCGCCAATATAAACCCGCTCGTCCAGGCATTCTGAAAATTAAATCCACCGGTAATTGCGTCAATATTCACGATTTCTCCAGCAAAATAAAGATTTTCATGAAGTTTACTTTGCATAGTTTTGAAGTTGATTTCCTTCAGGTCAATTCCGCCCGCGGTTACGAATTCCTCCTTAAAGGTGCTTTTTCCGTTGACTTGGAATGTACCGTTCGTCAATTGGTTGGATAGGTTTTGCAGTTGCGCTTTGGACAAATCGGCCCATTTGGTTTCGGTTTCGATTCCTGAGGCCAACACCAGGCTTTCCCACAAACGATTCGGGAAATCGAAAGGCGATTTCTTCGAGACCGCTTTTTTGGCGTGTTCTTGTTTTAGTTCCTTTAATTTTTTCTCGGCATCAGTAGCGTCAACATCATTCAGCCAATTCACGAAAATGGTGAACTGATAGTTTTTGTCATGCAATATTCTGGCGCCCCAAGCTGATAGTTTCAAAACGGCTGGGCCGCTCATTCCCCAATGCGTGATCAATAAAGGGCCCGTAGATTCAAGTTTGGTGTCTTTTACTTTTACCGTTACTTGCGCAGCGACACCCGGTAATTCTTTTATTCGGGAATCTTTGATATTAAAAGTGAATAGGGAAGGGACAGGGCTTACAATGGCGTGACCGTAGCTTTGCAGCATTTCCCATATTTTGGGGTTGCTTCCTGTCGCTAGGATTAATTTTTCAGCAATGTAGTTCTCGTTTTGTGTTTCTATTTTCCAGTTATTCTCTTTTTTAAAGATGGATTGTACACTTTGTCCCGTCAAGACTTTAATTCCAAGTTTTTGAGTTGCTTGTAAAAAGCAGTCGATTATGGATTGCGACGAGTTCGAAACCGGAAACATTCTCCCGTCATCTTCGATTTTCAATTCCACGCCGTGTTTTTCAAACCATTCGATGGTGTCGCCAGAGCAAAACTGATGAAAAGGTCCACGCAATTCTTTCTCGCCGCGAGGATAATATTTAACCAATTCATTAGGCTCAAAACAAGCGTGCGTAACATTGCATCTTCCGCCGCCAGAAATGCGGACTTTTTGCAGTACTTCGGCGCCACGTTCTAATATGGCTACTTTTAGTTTTGGGTTTTTCTCTACGATGTTAATGGCTGTAAAAAACCCTGCTGCACCGCCACCTACTATTATTATATCAAAATCTTGATTCATATTTCTATTGTTTTGCTATTCGCAAAATTTATAATCTGTCCGGGAAATCAGAGATGATCCCGTTTACGTTATACGTTTTTATTTTTTTTATGTCTTCAATTTCATTCACTGTCCAAGGAAACACTTGAAATCCTTGTTCCTGCATTCTGGCCGTATTCTCTTCGGTGACTAAATGGAAATAAGGATGGATGGACTTGGCCTTTACAAATTTGGCGAAAGCGAAAGCCAAATCTAAATTCGTTTCCGTCAGAACGCCAATCGGTATTTTTGAGTTTGAAAAAGTGACTTGCCGCAATGCATTCCAATCGAAACTGGAGACCAAAAACTGGTTGTAATTCCATTTTTTTTCTGAAACGTACTGTTCAATTAAATCCACCACCTTATCGGCGGTCTCATAGCTTTTCAGTTCGATATTGATGTCGCACTTTTGGTCAACGAGGTTCAAGACTTCTGATAGAGTTGGAATGTGATGTTCTTTTTCAATTCGGAAACGCTTCAATTGAGGTAAAGAGTAGTGGTTTACAAAACCTTTGCCATCGGTAGTTCTGTCGATAGTCTCGTCATGAATTACCATTATTTCATTGTCTGAGCTCAGGTGTACATCAAGTTCAATTCGATCCACATGCAGGTCAATCGCTTTTTGAAAACCAACTAAAGTATTTTCTGGTTTATGTCCCCTGGCTCCACGATGGCCTATTTTTAGCATGGTATGTTTTTTACAAAGGTAGCTAAAATAAAAAAGCACAAACCGAATTCGATTTGTGCTTTTTGTACTTTGATTTATGGGCTGACTATTTGATATAAACCTAATTTATTTCAGCTCTTCATTAGGAGTAATATCATTTTTAGTAGTTGATTTAACTTCTTCTGCTTTATCATCCCCTTTTAAATATGTTGGCAAGTTTAATCCAGCCATATTAAACAGGTCATTCAAAGGCGGAACGGTTTTCATCATACCGGAAACGAAGTTAGCGGTAGAACCGGCTCCGTTATCGCCGTTGTTTCCGGAGTCCCAAACGGTAATTTTATCTATTTTGATATTTTTAACCGCTTCTACTTGTGTCCTAACTAATTCCGGTAATTTTTCAATTAATAATAATTGGAATGCTTTTGTAGGATCACCGCCGGCAGCACTTACGACTTCGCGATAACCTTCCGCTTGTTTGGTCAAGATTTCATATAAACCTTTCGCTTCAGCTTCCATTTTTGCAAAGATTGCGTCGGCCTCACCTTTTGCTAATTCCCTAGTTTTTTCCGCTTCAGCTTGTGCGTCAATAATGGCTTTTTGTTTTGCAATTTCGGCAGGAATAACCACATTGGCATTTTGGGTAGAACGTTCTCTATCAGCACGTGCGTCCTCTGCTTTTTGTTCCGCAACATAGGATTCTTCCAATGCTTTTGCGCTTTGTACTTTTTCAGATGCTAATGCAGTACGCAATGCTTCTGCTTCGCGTTCACGACGAGTTGCTTCAGATTGTGCGATGGCAATTCTCGCTTCATTTTCCCCTTTTATAGCAATCGCATTTGCTTCGGATGTTTTTACACGAGTATCCCTTAGTGCTTCAGCTTTACCAATACTTTCGTCTTTAAATGCAGCTGCAATACTTACTTCTCTATCTTTATTGGTAATTGCAATTTTTACATCGCGATCTCTATGGGTCTCGGCAATTTGAACGTCTTTTTCACGATCAGCCATTGCTTTCCCTGTTTCACCGATTTTTTCTTGCTCGGCAACCGAAATTTTAGCTTCGTTTATTGCTTTTGCAGCAGCTTCTTTTCCTAAAGCTTCAATGTATCCGGATTCGTCTTTGATATCCGTAACGTTAACGTTAATTAATTTTAATCCAATTTTCTTTAATTCAGAATCAACATTTTTCGAAATATTCTCTAGGAATTTATCCCTGTCAGAGTTGATTTCTTCAATTGTCATTGTTGCAATAACCAAGCGCAACTGACCAAAAAGAATATCCTTTGCTAATTCTTGAATTTGTTCTGGATGTAGGCCTAATAAACGTTCTGCAGCGGTATTCATACTTTCTGATTCAGTAGAAATAGCGATGGTAAAACGACAAGGAACATCAACACGAATATTTTGACGTGACAGTGCATTCGTTAAATTGGCGTCAATGGAAAGAGGTTTTAAATCTAAATATTGAAAATCTTGAACAACTGGCCAAATAAAAGCACAGCCGCCATGAACACATTTCGCAGACGTTCCGCCTGTACGACCATAAATAACAAGGATTTTATCTGAAGGACATCTTTTGTAACGAGAAATAAGTGTTAAGAAGGTTACAAAAACAACAAATACGGCAACAACAATAATAATAATTTCAGTCATGGTTTAGTTTAATTTAATTTTTTTCTACAATTAATAAGTTACTTTCTACGGCAACTACTTTCACTGTAGTATTTGATGGGATTTTTTCAGTTGAACGCGTCATAGCGTCTAATTCATGGATTGACCCATTTACGCTAATTAGTACTTTCCCTTTTCCTGATTTTGCTTCAGGAATAGTTAAGTATACTTGGGCAGTTTGATTGAGTGCGCTTTCAATCTTGAAGCTATTATTCTCAGATAGTTTTAAAATTTGTTTAATCAAGAAAAAGAAAATGGCAACAAATAGTAGTCCAACTATCACGGAAATAATAATCAATACGGTTTTGTTTTCTATGGAGTTGTAAAATGAAATTCCAGTCCAACTGAATCCTAATAAAAAGTTGATTAAGTTACGTAAAGTGAATATTTCAAAGGGTAAGTCAACATCTCCGGTGTCAGAATCCATATCTGTTTCGCCATCACTTAAGCCGAGAAATGTCATTATGGTTTGGAGTCCAAAAAATAAGCTTACAGGCAACGCAATGTACCAGAAAGCCTTGAGCAAGGGGTCGTAGTTTTCTAAAAAGTTCATAGTTAAGGTTTGGTTGTAGTAATTAGACTATAAGTTATGCTAAATGTTACAAGCAGATCGAAATTAAAATACGGATAATAATAAGATTTTAATTACGTTGAAGGAACGTTTTGGTTGTTGCATTTCTTTAGAACTTCAATAAATAAAACCCCAAATTCGCAAATTACATTAATTAACTTGCGAATTTGAGGTTTCAATTTTGCCCTAGATAGATTTTCTATAGGCAAATTATATGCTTAACCTAAAATGAATTTATTGTTCCAATAAAACTATATCAAAAGCCGTGTCAATGCTTATTTTTCCGTTCGAAACTGTGGTTTCTTTTCCTGAATAGGCATCTTTTAATTTTGTGCCGTTAGCAAACACTGCTCCTACTGAAAGCTCTTTTTTGCCAATGGGTAAATCCAGTCCTATCACGACTTGGTCCGTGGAAGTCCCTTTAGAAAAAGTTCTCGAAAAAGTATAGGGTTGTGCTGCAATTTTGTGGTGAATTCCCGCTCCGATGGAAGGGTGATTTTTCCTGAATTGTCCCAGTTTTTGCCAATGTAAAAGTGCTGATTGTGTTTCAGGATTTGACCGAATGTCTTCCCAATTCATAAAAGAACGTAAAGTTGCATCGCCTTCTGTTCCTTCGACAACTAAAGAACGTGCCGATTCATCCCCGTAATATACTTGGGCTGCTCCCGGGGAAAGAAGTAATTTTGTCGCCGTTTCTTTGTTTTTGGTTCTTGCCGCGTCAAAAGGGCCACCGTCGTCATGAGAAGACAAATAGTTCAGGACCCCCGATCCTTTTAACTCACCGTTCAAAATGCTTGGATATTTGGAGAATATAAATTCATAGTCTTTTTGCGCATCCCATTTGAATTCGAAATTGATCATGTTGTTAAAACCATTTTCATAATAGTTCACCTTCTTGTCACCGAAATCAAAATATTTTCCCGCACTGATGTTGTAATTGTAGACTTCGGCAATGGTATAAAAGGGGCTGTTGTCCAATATCTGGCTTGGATTGTTTTTTTTCCAACTGGCAAAAGCGTAATCGCATTGGGTCTTGAAATCGGCCCAAACCGTGGCCTCTGTGTGTTTTACGGTATCTGCCCTATAGCCATCGATTCCGAACTCCGTGATGTAATCCGTCAACCATTTAATGATGTAATTTTTCGGTGTTCTGGCATATCCAGTTCTCGCAAAAAAAGCGTCTAGCGAAGCCACTTCTTTTTCGTATCTGCCTTCTGCTTTCCATTTTTCGATTAAAAAAGTGGGAAGCGCCACTTCCTGTGTGCTTTCGGTTTTTACATCCGGTAGGTTTTTGACCAAGGTGCAGGCCGTTGTGGACTCAAAAGTTTTATAGTCACATTGCGGGCCCGTTCTTACCCAGTCCGAAGGCCAAACGGTATCCACATTTGTCACCGGTCCCGTATGGTTGATCACGCCATCAAGAATGATGCGAATGCCATGCGCATGCGCTTTTTTAACCAATGCGGCCAAATCTTCTTTTGTTCCAAAATTAGGGTCCAGACTGGTCCAGTCTCTGGCCCAGTAGCCATGAAAACCGTAGCTTAAGCCAGTTCCCTCATCAACCGCATCATGTATTTGTTCCACTATTGGAGTGAACCAAATGGCATTTATCCCCAGTTTGTCAAAATATCCTTCATCAATTTTTTTAGAAATGCCTTTGATATCACCGCCTTCAAAACCGCGAAGTTTTCCGGCCTTTTTGATTCGGTTAAAGTTCAAGTCATTAGATGGATCACCATTATTGAAACGGTCTGTCATCAGGAAATAAACACTTGCGGCTTCCCAAACGAAAGGGGTTTTTGTCGCTATTTTGTTTTCTGAAAGATTTTTTGTGTTGGAGCAACTTATACAAAAAGCCATTGCTGACAGTAGAAGTAGGATTGGTTGTTTTTTCATGGTTAATTTGAATTAGTAAGGAAAGTCAAGTTTGTCGTTCCAAATTTTAAAGGATAATTATTTTTCCAGTTCTAAGATCAAAACCGTTTTCCCATCCAAATATATTTCATTTGTCAGGTCGTACGAATTTCCGGCTAGGACATCTTTTCCCATTTTAGACGCTTTGATGTTTTCTTGAAAACGGGCTGTTTTGAAAGTTTGGGAGGTCGTGCTATTATTGATAACAACCATTACCGTTTTTTTATCGGTATATCTAAAATAAACATATACATTGTTTTCAGGTATATAATGGGTCATTTTTCCGAAATGGACCGCTTCATTTGTTTTTCTCCAATTGAATAATTTGGAAGTGAAATCAAAATATTCGTTTTGTCCCGGAGTTCGGCCTTCTTTTATGAATGCATTGTTTTGATCGCCATACCAGCCTCCAGGGAAATCTTGGCGAATATCGGCGTCGCCTTTGTTTTTATCTCCGCTCATCCCAATTTCACTTCCGTAATACAATTGAGGAATCCCTCTCACGGTGGCAATCAAAGCCATGGCCATTTGATATTTTTTGAAATCGTTATGATAGACTTCATTGATGCGATTGGTGTCATGATTTTCGGCGAAAACCAAGATGTTATTTGGATTGGGGTACAAAAAGTCATTGGAGAAATTATCGTAAATTTTCACCATTCCCTTGTCCCAATTCCCATCGTCTTCATTGAAAACGGTTCCTAATGCATCATGCAAAGTGAAGTCCATTACCGTTGGGAGATTCGAATTGTAATTTTGTATCGCACCCACTTTACTGTCTTTTTGCCAAAAGGCCATTTGCGCTTGATTATGCATCCAGATTTCCCCTGCAATGTTGAAATTGGGGTATTCATCCGTAATGGACTTCGTCCATGATGCTATTCCTTTTGGATCGGAATAATTGTAGGTGTCTACTCTAAAACCGTCCAAATCGGCATATTCAATCCACCAAATGGCATTTTGTTTCAGATAATTTAATACTAAAGGATTGGACTGGTTCAAGTCTGGCATAGTGGGAACGAACCATCCGTCCAAACAGATTTTCTTGTCAATTTCGGAAGCGTTAATGTCGCTTATTGTTGATCGTTTGTGGTTGGTTTGGGTGTAATTTTCGAATTGGTGGATCCAGTCATGAGTGGGCAAATCTTTCATCATCCAATGTTCGATTCCCCAATGGTTAGTAACATAGTCCATCACCAATTTCATGTCTTTTTTGTGCATTTCAGAGGCTAACCTAACATAATCTTCATTGGTTCCATAACGTGGATCTATTTTGTAAACGTCTGATTGGGCATAGGTATGGTATGAAAAAGCCTTGTCATTGTCCTCGCATAGGGGGGTGCTCCAAATGGCAGTTGCTCCCAACGAAGAAATGTAGTCTAGGTTTTTTATAATCCCTTCGATATCGCCGCCATGTCTTCCTCCGGGTAAACCTCTGTCGAATTTTTCTGCGGTGGCTTCATTGCTGTCATTCTTTGCATTTCCGTTAGCGAAACGATCAGGCATAATGAGATACAGCATATCCGACGCATCGAAGCTTTTGCGTTCTGCTGATTTTTCTCGCCTTTGTTTTAAAGTGTATTTCTGTGTAAAAGTGACTTTGTCATTTTTTTTAAACAAAAAATCAATAGTCGTGGACGAAACGTTCTTGGTGTCGATGGTAACAAAAAGATAGTTTGGGTTTTCTGTTTTTTTGATATTCGTTATCGCTATTGAATTTGTCGTAGCAACTTGATATTGCGCAATGTCTTTACCATAGAACATGATTTCCACTTCCGGATTGTGCATTCCTGCAAACCAAAATGGCGGTTCAATTCTGTCAATTTGGGCGTTCATGGTTAGAGACATAAATAAAAACAATAAAGTTATTCTTTTTAGAAAAGGAATATTTCTTAATGGCACTGAGTCAAATTTATTCATAATTAAGCACATTTTGATTAACATTAATTTATTTTAATTACCGGTGTATCTAATTAAACAATCCCAATATAAAATCGGGATTGTTTTTGGCTGTAATGGCCTTCTAAGAGAAAGAATTGTCTACAAGTTCTTTACAATTAACTATTTTAGGGTAACCGTGTTATTTGGCGAAACTACAACCGAATTGTCATTTATTACAAGTGTCAAATCCTGAGTTCCGTCTACTGAAAAAGTAGTTTCATAATGATTGATGTCCACTTTTAAAACCTGACCTCTAAAATTAATTTTAAAGGAATACCCTGTCCACTCTTTTGGTATTTTTGGAGAAAAGTGTAAGCGGTCATTTTTCACGCGCATTCCACCAAATCCTTCAACAATACTCATCCAAGTACCGGCCATGGAAGTGATATGACAACCTTCTTCGACCTCTTTATTGTAGTCATCCAAATCCAGACGGGATGTTCTCAAATAAAAGGTATAAGCCATGTCCATTTTGTCAAGCGAAGCCGCTTGAATGGAATGTACGCAAGGGGAAAGAGAACTTTCGTGAACGGTAAACGATTCGTAGAATTCAAAATTGCGTTTCAATTCTTCTTGTGAGAAATGCTCTTCAAAGAAATAGAAACACTGCAGTACATCAGCCTGTTTGATATAAGGAGAACGCAATACTCTGTCCCAAGACCATTTTTGATTAATTGGTCTTTGTGCAGGATCTAGGTCTTTTACAGGAACTAAATTTTTGTCCAAAAAGCCATCTTGCTGCAAATAAATTCCTAGCTCTTCCGATACTGGGAAATACATGTTGTCTGCAACTTTTTTCCATTCTTGCAATTCAGCTTCCGCCAGTTTTACCTTTTCGATAATGCGTTTATGGTCTGATGGGTATTCTAAAGACACTTTCTGAATTTGCTCATAGGTGTAATCGATACACCATTTTGCAATGTAATTGGTGTAGAAATTATTGTTGATATTGTTTTCATATTCATTGGGTCCTGTAACTCCAAGAATAACGTATTGGTTCTTGTCTTTGGAGAAGTTGGCTCTTTGGTGCCAAAAACGGGCAATCGCAATCAAAACTTCCAATCCTTTTTCGGGAATGTAAGAGTAGTCGCCGGTAAAGCGGTGATAATTGAATATTGCAAAAGCAATAGCGCCATTTCTGTGAATTTCTTCATGAGTAATTTCCCATTCATTATGGCATTCCTCACCATTCATCGTAACCATTGGGTAGAGGGCCGCTCCATTCTTGAATCCAAGATTTTTCTCGGCATTTTCGATGGCTTTGTCCAATTGATTGTAGCGATACGTCAATAAGTTTCGTGCCACTTTTTGGTCTTTGGTGGCCATGTAAAACGGGATGCAATAGGCTTCGGTATCCCAATAAGTGGAACCTCCATATTTTTCGCCGGTAAAACCTTTTGGCCCAATATTCAATCGGCTGTCCTTTCCTAAGTAAGTCTGGTTTAACTGAAAAATGTTGAAACGGATTCCTTGCTGTGCTTTTACATCACCATCGATTGTTATGTCTGACATTTCCCAAATTTTTGCCCAAGCATCAATTTGATCTTGCAATAATTGATCGTATCCTTTTGTTAAAGCAGACTGGATTACCTTCTCGGCAGCTGCAAGTGTATTGTTATGGTTTAAAGAAACGGTGTAACCACCTATTTTTTGAATGGATGATTTTTGCCCTTGGGCTACAATCACATCATAGCTGCTTTGAATCTTATCAGTGGTTGTGTCAAAGTTAGCTGGAGAAAGATTTAAGTTCCGACCATTTTCTAAAATGCTGTTTTGCATGAAAGTAGTGACCTTAAAATGAGTCTTAAAAGTTTGCGCCGTAACAAAGGCTTCATTGCCGCTATGTTTTACTTCAAGCGGTTCCCAGAATTTTTCATCCCAGTTGGCATCCTCATTCGTAACTCCCGCGTCAATATAAGGTTTGTATACTATTTTGGCATCCTTGTTTAAAGGAGTGATCTCATAGTTAATGATTCCAACTTCATCCAAGGTTATCGAAAGGAAACGGATAACATTAACCGCGATTTCTGTTCCATTTTTTAGTTTCGCTTTAAAAGAACGGCTGTACCAGCCTTCTTTCATGTTCAATTCACGACGGAAGTCTGTCACTTCAGCACAAGAATTCAGGTCA
>NZ_DATBVQ010000185.1:0-4654 GCF_036515215.1 Flavobacterium sp. | reverse complement strand
AGCTTCCGTAGACAAAAAAATCAGCCTCTTTAACCACTTTAGTACTTAATTGGGACGCTTCTATTTTGTCCCAGGCAGCGGGGTAACTGATGTCATAGGAGGCATTGCCTTTTTCGTTCAGAATCACGTTTACGACGCCTGTTCCGTAATTTTCTTTCACTTGAATGGTATTCGTTTTCACTCCTACTCCATTCAAATAGTTCACTAATTTTTCTCCATTAGCATCGTTCCCCACGGCACTTACCATCGAGATATCTCCACCTAATGAGTTTAATCTTGAAGCAACATTCAATGGGGCTCCCCCAATTTTTTTGTGTTCAAGAAAAACATCAAAAAGAATCTCACCAAAACATACGCCTTTTAGTCTTTTTTCCATTTTGTCTTTTATTTATTTTCTTATTAAATTAATTGGGTTGCGTTACATTGTACCACTTTGCTACCATTTCCTTCATGAAGATCAGACTCCCTTTAGCGAGTTCTTCCGAACTGTATTTTGAAGGTCTCCATAAGGATGTTGGGCCGACTAGGGCGGCAATTTCAGACGAAAAATTCTCGAGGACCAACGGTCCTTGGTAATCAATCTCGCCCAAGGCCTTGAAAAAATCGTTCCAGTGTACATTTCCTTCGCCCGTCATTCCGCGATCGCTTTCGGTGATATGAATGTGTTTTAATCGCTCGCCCGCCGCGATAATGGGATCGTAGAAATTCCTTTCCTCGATGTTCATGTGAAAAGTATCCAGATGCAAGCCTATATTGTTTGTACTGATCTCTTCAATCATTTGCAACACTTCATGGGCAGCCGTAAACACATAGCTTTCGTATCTGTTGATCGGTTCGATGCCTAGGGTTACGTTTTGCTTTTTGGCGTAAGCCGCCAATTCAGTAAACACCTGACGAACAATTAATTTTTCGTCAGCAGTACATTGTTTTCCTGTAAACGTCCCGATGGCAGAGTGCAAAACACCACCCAAAAAATCACCATTCATCTCCCCTACTTTATCAATTGCTTTTGTGATAAGTGCGAGAGCATTTTCAGGATATAAAGGAATATGGCATGCTGCAGGCAAGTTTAATGACAAACGCCCTTGAATTTCATATTGATTCAGTTGTCTTTTGGTTCCTTTGGCATCAAAATCCAATGAAGCGGGCAAGCTGATTTCGAGCATGTCAAAACCATATTCGGCCGTTTTTTGTATGGCAAAACTTCCCCCTTCGGCTGTCCATCCAGGTATGAATGATAAAATACTAGTTCCGAAAATTGGCATATTCGTATATTTTTAAATTACTTTTTTCTTTTCCAAATTAAAACAACCACCATTCCGTTTTCACACCTATATAAGAACCCCATTGTTTTTGGTTCACTTGCAAAAAGGAGGAGTAATTATTGTCTCGGGCAAAATCATTATATCTGGCAACGGTATAAACCAGACGGATATGGGGACGGCTCCAAGGATCACGTTGTGCTAAAGGCACGATGGTGGGCGCCAAAGAAAATTTCCACATGCTTGCTTCTGGATTATCACCATCTTTTCTAACGGCATAATGCAATTCCTGAAGAATGTGAAACCAATCAGTCACATAGTAAAAATTACGCATTCCCACTACGAAGTCGGTTTTCTGATTGAATAATTCGGTCCCGTCAAAATAAGTGTCTTTATTACTGCTGCCAGATCCACCTTTACTTCTTGTGAAAACTCCATAACCGTTGATACTAAATTTCTTGGACACATTTAATAAAAAGTGCTCTACCATTGTAAAGGAGTAAGCACTATTGTATCTCCCTTGTGCATCTGGAGCACCGTAAGTAGCCCAGGTAAAGCTGTTTCCGTTATCGCCACCATTAGCGATTCCGGAGCCGTAACGTGCGGAAATTTGATTAAAAGACCCAGGCATATCCGTTTTAAACGGACTGTTGTATTTGATTCCCGCAACCCATCCATTGTCTGCAGGATATTTGATACTAGCTTCATCCGAATTAGCTGAGACATGGTGAAACTCCCCTAGAAGTTTAATCGTATTGTTGTTTTTCAGCTTAAAACTGTGCTCTCCAATCCAAACCATTCTTTGACGAATAGCCGAATTTGTCGCTCCCGCTACAGTTACTTCATAATTATAAGGAAAGATAGATCCTGTATTTGAAGAAGCGGGCATTAACATTGTCAGTTCTGTATTTTTATGGCTTACACCAAATCCTTGCGAGGAATGGTCGTCAAAATAAAAATAATCGCTTATGTGAATATCGTCATAACGACGGAAACGAGAGCCAGCCCAGGCAGACCATCTGCTTCCCATGATGTTTGTCGCTTCAACATAAGCTTCGGGAAGGATAAAAGTCAATCCGTTATCCGTACGCGAACTTGCATTTCCTATAAACTGCCCATTGTTTGAGTACATTCCCAAACGCATTTGGAATGTTATATTAGTACTGTCTTTATCTAATATTTTTGGCGAAAAGTGAAAAGCCGGTAATATATCGATATAATCAATTTGTTCCATTCGACCACCCAAAGACCCTTGCCCAGAAAGGTTTAAGGGTCTCCATTGGTTCCCTTCCCCATTTGGCGAAAGCCCCACTCCAATCCTACCTGTAGTTCCCATAGAAAAATTAGAATTGGTTATGACCACCTGTGCCATGGAAAACATAGTGGAGAATAATAGTAATAAAAGGGTAATTGTTTTTTTCATGATCTGTGGTTTGTTTTGGTCTTTGGCTTATGGATGCTTTTTAGATTTCGGTTGTTTTCTAGTTTTACTAAATCGTAATAGTGTTATATTAATTATTAAACGTCAAAATGACTATTGTTTTTCAAAAGTATATTTTTTTTACAACATAATCCAAAAAACATTAATTATTTTTTTGATATTTATAAAAATATCTGATTTTATATGTATATTTCCTATGTTCATAACAAACTTTATCAGCATAGCCCATAAACGTAACAACAACGTTTGTTTTTACAAATATGGATGTACATTGTGATTTAAATTCCTAAATAAATCCCTAAATTTGTTTCCTGAGTATTTTTAATTTTATCAAAAAACATACAAACCTTTTTATTTTTTTCCTATGCAAGCTCAAATAATTCCAAATTTATCTGTTGACTGTGTCGTTTTTGGTTTTGATTTTAATACTAAATCATTAAACGTGTTACTTATTCAACGTTACTTGCCCTCTACCGACAATGGGAAACCGTTAGTGGATGATTATGTGTTAACGGGGTACCACGTTTTAGAAAATGAAAATATTGACGAAACCGCCTCAAGAGTTTTAAAAGAATTAACCGGACTTGATAATTTATATAAGAAACAGTTTAAAGTTTTTGGAAATCCCAACCGTTTGATGAACGAGAAGGACCGCATTTGGGCTAAAAGTGAAAATTTCAACGAAAGAACGATCACTATTGCTTATTACTTTTTATTGCAGACGCACGAAGTTAATCTGGAGAACAGCCAGCACAAAGCGCAGTGGTTTCCTGTCAATAATTTACCTGCGCTTGGGTTTGATCACAGGGCTATTATTACCGAAGCTTATTCAGATTTAAAAGAGAAATCGATGTACAAACCGATTGTTTTTGAGTTGTTACCTGATAAATTCACGATCAAGGAACTACAGGACACCTATGAGTCCGTATTAGGTATTGAAATTGATAATCGCAATTTTAGAAGAAAGCTGATAACCAAAAAATTCATCGTTAAGCTAGATGAAAAACAGGTCGGAATATCAAAGAAACCGTCGCATCTCTTTATGTTCAGTAAGGACATTTATCAAAAAGTATACAAAGAAAACTATTTGATAAATATTTAAAAACTCCTTTTTTTAGCGGGATTTATATTTCAAGAATTGACTTCTTTAGGGCTAATTTTTTACCTTCGCCAAAAAAATAAAAACGCACTTCAATACTGATGACTAAAACCAAATATTTCAAACTGATCTTGATTTTGGGATCTCTGACGGCACTAGGACCTTTTTCTATAGACATGTATTTGCCGGGTTTTGCGGGAATTGCAAAGGACTTAAATACGACTGTTGCCAATGTGGCCATGACGTTGTCCAGCTATTTCATCGGAATTTCTGCGGGGCAATTGCTGTACGGGCCACTACTGGACCGTTACGGCAGGAAAAGACCGCTGTTCATTGGTTTGCTTGTATACATACTGGCTTCTTTGGGATGCGTTTTTGTGAAAGATATCGACACGTTTATCGGATTGCGTTTTATCCAGGCCGTGGGAAGCTGTGCCGCCACGGTGGCTTCGGTTTCTATGGTTCGTGATTTGTTTCCCGTACGCGATATCCCCAAGGTGTTCTCTTTGTTGATGCTGGTTGTAGGTCTATCGCCAATGCTGGCACCTACAGTTGGAGGATACGTCACGGATGCTTACGGATGGCATATCGTTTTCTTGATTTTGATGTTTATTGGGATCCTAATTCTGTTTGCCGCACAATTTGGATTACCGAACAGCTATACCCCTGACAGATCTATTTCATTAAAGCCCAAACCTATACTTTTGAATTTTGCCGGTGTTCTAAAAGAACCGCAATTTTATACGTATGCCTTTACCGGTGCCATCGCCTTTTCGGGATTGTTCACATATGTGGCGGCTTCACCCATACTATTTATGGATATCTTTAAGGTAGATGCCAAAACATACGGTT
>NZ_DATBVQ010000184.1:0-10416 GCF_036515215.1 Flavobacterium sp. | reverse complement strand
CATTTCCTGGTAAAAATCCAGATTGGGTGTTCCCTCCAACATCATGCGCCATTCTTCTGCAAAACGCATACGGTCACTTTGAACCCTAGGTGACCACATTGCGGGACCTTTGGACTTATTCAACATCTTGAACTGGATGGCTGTTCTGTCAGAAACGATCCCAGAGTATCCGCCAAGCGCGTCAATCTCCCGAACAATCTGCCCTTTGGCAATTCCGCCCATAGCGGGATTGCACGACATTTGCGCTATATTTTGCAGGCTCATCGTAACCAACAAGGTTTTTGAGCCCAGATTGGCGGCAGCGGCAGCGGCTTCAGAACCCGCGTGACCAGCACCCACCACAATTACATCATACTCTTCTTGAAACATTTTTCTTTATGAATTTGTCCCCGATTGCCGGGAATGCGATTTAAAAGGCGGAAGCAATATTCGCCATCAAAACCTGAATTTAATTTAGGTCCCCAACGGAACCATATTGTTGTTTTCTGCTTTCGTCAGAATGTTCCACGTGAAACATTCTTCATTAAAAACAAAACTAGTCGCTTACTGTTCCACGTGGAACATGGCTAGTTTTTCATCTTCCTTGCTGCGCATTAAACTTTCGTCTTCCTCGCCCTTGTCCTTGAATCCGCAATAGTGAAGAACGCCATGTACCATCACCCTCCTTAATTCCGTCTCAAACGAAACTTCGAAATCATTTGCGTTGTCCTGAACCCGCTCCACGGAAATGAAAATATCCCCATTGATTTCGTTGCCCACGCAGTAATCGAAACTGATGATGTCAGTCAAATTGTCGTGGTTCAAATATTCAAGGTTGATTTTGTGTAAATATTCGTCGTCACAGAAGATGTAGTTTATCTCCCCTTCTTTCTTGTTTTCAGATACAATCACTTCAGAAATCCAAGTGCCGACTGCCTCTTCATTGTCTAAGCTAAACTCGCTTTCGTAATTAAAATTGATCATTTTTTATTAAAATATTCTTGAACCTTCAGGTTAAAATTTGAGCGCAAAGGTAATGATTGTCTGTTTAATATCTCAATGCTATTCAAATAATCTAACAAAGCGTCCGGCAGTGGTTCAGATTGACTGTCAAACTCCTTCTTATTGGATTCGGATTGTCTCTTTTTTTCCTCTCCCTGCTGCCGCAAGGCAGAGTTCAACTTCAAGAGTTCCTGTTTAATATTTAGCACTTTTTGAAGCGTCTCGTTTTTAAAACCTTTATTCAACAATTGCTTTTCCAACTGTTTCATTTGTTCCAATGCGCTGCCTCCGGCAGCTCCCATGCCTTGTTTGTTTAATTCGTTCTCAAGAGCCTCCCGAAGCTGCCTTTGTTCCTTATAGATTTCCATTATGGCTTCCGCATCGCCCTCTCCCTCTTCGCCGCCTTTGGCCTTTCCTTTCCCTTTGCCTGCGCCTTCTCCATCTTCGCCTTTGGCGCCATCCTTCATTCCATCCTTCATTTTTTGGCCAAGGCCTTCCTGCTTTTTAATGATGTTAGGCAACTGCATTCCTTGACCACTTCCGGGTTTGGGTTTGCCTGACCCCATCCCCGACAAAGAACTCTGCATGTTGCTAAGCAATTCGCTCAGGAAATCTCCCAATTTGTTAGCGGCAGAAACAGTATACTGTTGATGAGACACCCCTTTCGGTATCTGGCTATCTGACAAGCTTTCCAAAGATTTGTCAACATTGTAGTGCACGTTCCCAATCTCCCTAGTGACATCTTCAGCTACCTTAGGGTTCCTCAACGAAAGGGCAAACAAACTGTCGTCAACATGTTTAAACTGCTGCTTCAAATCCTGCTGCAATTTAATGTTCTTATTGAATGCGGGGGAACCTCTGCTCAGGTCTTTGAACTGGTCCATTACATCTTCTTGTGACAATGAAAAAGCCAAAAGATTGTCCAGAATTTGACGCAACATTTTTACATCTTCTTCCATTTGTTCCTTCTCATTTCCCTCCAAACTTTGTGCCATTTTCATAGCCATCGATTTCATCTTCTTCGAGGCCGATTTCTGTTTTGGCTTGGCCTTTGATTTATTTTCTTGCTTGAGTTCATCGGCCGCTTTCTTCATGTCATCGTCAATGCTCTTTTCCTCTGCTTTGTCTTTAGGAAGATCCATCGGGGATTTCAGTTCCTTGTTGTCCATATCCAGCGCATTTAACTCCTCCTTCAATTTGTCGAAATCAGAGGCAATATCTTTTTGCTTCTCCAACGAATTTTCTTTTTCGCTATCAGATAATTTGTCTTGCTTCTCCGAAAGCTTGTCCAACTTGTCGGCCAATTGTTGCGCTTTTTTCTCCACGTAATACTTCTTGGTAAGTTCAACCAACTGCTCCAAATTCTTAATTTGGTTTTTGCTGTTTTGCTTGAATTTATCCAACTTATTCAGCAAATCTTCATTCTTGATTTTGTCATTCAATTGCTTTAACTCATCCAGCAATTTCTGATTCTTTTCCAGATCTTCATTTGCCCTTTCCAAACGCTTCTGTAAATCTTCTTTGAACTCGTCCTTTGGTACGGATTTGAATTCGTCCAAATTCTTCTTCATCTTTTCCGTAAATTCCTTCATCATTTCATCTTGCTTTTTTTGATGCTGAATAAAATCCTTTACATTTTGTTGCTCTTTAAATTCAAATTGATCTTTTTCCTTTCCTGACTTTTGCAGCTTTTCAATATCAGTAATCTGTTTGTCTTGATTTTTTAACGACCTTTCCAAACTTTTGATATTCTCGTTTTGTTGTTGAAATACTTCATCCTCCTTTTCTTCATCGGTTGCAATGCTATCAGAGAATACCGAAGATTTTGTGCTTTTGTAATTGTGAATAGCATCATTGTCAAAAACCTCGAAATAATACTCATAGGAAACTCCTTGCTCCACGGCTAGCGAACTAGGAAAGGAGAACACAAATTGTTGAAAGTTGGAGGCCTTTACCCCTATTGTTCCACGTTTGGCAAGTTCCTCTTTATTCCTTGGGTAATAAACAATCTGCAATTTAGAAATTCCATAATCATCTGAAACCTGGCCTAAAACATAATTCTTACCCAGCTTTAAACTGTCTGGCGCACCGCTCACTTGGATAGAAGGATACTGATCCTTAACCACTGATAGTTGGTAATTCAGTTTTTCATAGTCCTTTACCTTATCATTTGATGTAACAATTTGATAATCTGTGTTTTGAAATATATTTTTAGATAATGTAAATGCATTATCAGCTTTTCGAAAAGGAAAACTTGATTTTTCATTAATCCACTCTACTGTTTGTGTCCCATCGGTGTCCATTTTCCATGTAACCAAGGTCCCTTCGGGAATTACGGCATTTCCGGTTCCTTTTATGGACTCCGCCTTCCTATTCAAATAAGAAGGGAAAGACAGCTCCATCTTAAAGTTGGAAATCGAAGGAACTTCAATAACCTTTAACTCATAATCCTTGGAGGAAACCGAATTAGCCTTTACATAGAAGGAAATGTCATTACTGGGTTTTACAATTTTAAATTGAAATTCGCCTGGAGCAGTGTTTTCCAAAAAATAACTTTCATCATCAATGAATATCATCGCGTTTTCTGGAATTACTTTACCGACCGTTTTTAGTTTCAGGATGAAATCTTTGTTCTGCTCGGTTTGCAAATTGGCGTTGAGCACAACAAATTCGAAAGGCGCCGGCGGTAAAAAACTAGCGTTAAAATGGACTACCCTATTTAAACTCTGAGAAATCATTCCATTGTTTCCCGTCAGATAAAAGATGGAAAAAACTAAAATTGGAACCAGCGCCAAAGGCAAGTACTTTTGATTGGATTTAAAATCTATCGCATTACCGAAAGGGATTGGCTGCAATGCGTTAGCTTTCTGATCTATCGATGCCAATAACAATTCTGATTTATTTTCATCACTGCCTGCATCTGATAACTGCAGAAAATTAGTCAACTTGTCCTTGACATCAGCAAAGTGATTTCCGATAATTATTGACGCCTGATTGTAATCGATGCCTTTTTGGAATTTAAACAGTTTGAATAAAGGAAACATGATAAAACGAAACAGCAGAAAAACCTCCACTCCCACGAATGCCCAAAACAACAGGGTCCGTCCCATTGGCTTCAGCCAAAGAAAATGTTCGATGAAAAGGGTAAACAAAAAATACAACAATCCTAAACCGATAAAGAATACAATTCCCCGTATCAATTCATTGGTGTAAAACTTTTTGATAAAAGCTTCAAGCTTTAGATAAATTATATTTGATGCATCCACTATTTCTATGGCTTTATATAACCAATAAATGTAACAATTTATATGATCAAAGAAAAGATAAAAGAAGTACAATTTAAACACCGTAAAAATTAACCCCTTTCCTACTAATCCGTTTTAGCGCCGGATTTGTATCTTTGAACCAAAATTTATAAAAATGTCGAAGCAAGTTCGAGTGCGTTTTGCACCAAGTCCTACCGGACCTTTACATATCGGCGGTGTTCGTACCGCATTATTTAATTATTTGTTCGCCAAAAAAAATGGCGGTACTTTCTACTTGAGAATTGAAGACACCGATCAAAATCGTTACGTTCCCGGAGCGGAAGCATACATAATGGAAGCACTGGAATGGTTGGGAATTGCGCCTGACGAAACTGTTGGGAAAAATGAAAAATTTGGACCTTATCGTCAAAGCGAAAGAAAACATCTTTACAAAGAATACGCAGATCAATTAATCAATTCGGGCTGGGCCTATTATGCCTTTGATACGCCAGAAGCTTTAGATGCTTTCAGAAAATCTGAAGAAGAACAAGGGAAAACATTCATATACAATCATACCAACAGGGAGAAACTGGATACTTCGTTGGTCATTTCAACCGAAGAAACTGCTGAACGAATTGCTAAGGGTGATGCCTACGTCATCCGTTTTAAAACCCCTGTAGATGACATTTTGCATTTGCATGATATCATCCGTGGTGAGGTGAAATTTGACACCAACCTATTGGATGATAAAGTTTTATTCAAGAGCGACGGTATGCCCACCTATCATTTGGCTAATATTGTAGATGACCATTTAATGGAAACTTCACACGTTATTCGTGGCGAAGAATGGTTGCCTTCTATGCCGTTGCACGTTTTATTGTACAGAGCATTTGGTTGGGAAGCTCCAGAATTTGCTCACCTTCCATTGATTTTGAAGCCTGTTGGAAACGGAAAGTTATCAAAACGTGACGGAGACAAATTAGGATTTCCTGTATTTCCGTTGGAATGGAAAACTGAAGAAGGAATTTCATCTGGTTATAGAGAGAAAGGATTTTTTCCTGAAGCCGTTATTAACTTTTTGGCCTTGTTAGGTTGGAATGACGGTACCGACAAAGAATTATATACTTTAGAAGAATTAGTGCAAGCTTTCGATTTGCGCAGAGTCCATAAAGCTGGAGCCAAATTTGACCCAGAAAAAAATAAGTGGTTCAATCACCAATATTTGATAAAGCAAAAAGACGAAGATTTGGCGAAGACCTTCGCTCCTATCGTTGCTTCAAAAGGAATTACAGTACCTGAAAATGTACTCATAAGAATCGTTTCCTTAATTAAAGAAAGGGCTCATTTCGTTTCCGAATTTTGGGATCTGAGCGATTTCTTTTTTGTGGCGCCAGCCGATTACGATGCAAAAGCGACTAAAAACTGGAAAGAGGAAACTCCTGCGTTAATGCAGGAACTGATATCCGTTGTGGAAGAAATTACTGATTTCACTTCTGCAAATATTGAAACCATCGTAAAAGACTGGATGACAAAAAATGAAATTGGTATGGGAAAAGTAATGCAACCCTTCCGTTTGAGTTTGGTTGGCGCCCTTAAAGGACCCCACCTATTTGAAATCGTTGAAGTGATCGGAAAACAAGAAACGATCACAAGAATTCAAAAAGCTATAGCTGCTTTATAAAAACAAAAAAAGCTTCCGCATTGGCGGAAGCTTTTTTTATAAGTACAGAATAATATTCCCGTTTAGTATCCCTGGATTTCCTTTAAAATTATACCCTAAGTTTTTAGTGTTTAAATTCTCCAGCATGTTGTTGATTACGTATTGATAGGAAATATTAAGACGAAAATGCTTTACCCCAGCGGTTACGCCAATCGTCGGGTAAAAGTTAAATTTTGAGATGTCTTCAATATCCTTAACAATCAAATTGGTCCCTGATATATTGTTGTTTTCTTTATCATATTCAGATTTGAATTTACCGCCAACTTGAAGAATGGGTCCGAATTCAAAAGTCAAATGATTTTCAACAATCACATAACTCAACTGCAAAGAAATTTGCGCTGAAGCCAATTTTAGATTTACATCCTCATTTGCTAAAAACTTGCTTTTTGTGGCAACGGTAAAATTATTTTCGCTAAACTGAATAGCATAAACCATGTCCCAATTATCGTAAAAGTTACCTCTCACCGATAGTCCGCCATTCCATCCCAAGTCAGGTTTAGTTTGAAAATTGGTTGTATTCAAAGTAAACTGGTTCACGCCAAAACTAATTCCTATTCTGTTCGAATCCCTGTAACCATACTGCGCAGCCGTTGTGAATGTGATCATTAGTAAAACATAGACTGCATATCGCTTTTTCATATAATGTTATTAAACCGGCACAAACCTAAAGTTTTTTTGTAATTTAACGGCTATTTTTAAACTAAAATATATAAATATGAACATCGCATTACTTATTATCCTTGTGTTTGGATTTTTTATCTTACTGTCCTCTTTTTTTACCGTTAGACAGCAATCCTCTGTAATCATTGAACGATTTGGCAAGTTTCACAGCGTAAGACAATCCGGCTTACACTTAAAAATCCCTTTAATTGATAGAATCGCGGGTCGTGTCAATTTAAAAATTCAACAGTTGGACGTTATTATCGAAACCAAAACAAAAGACAATGTATTCGTGAAACTTAAAGTGTCGGTACAGTTTATGGTTGTCAAAGACACTGTTTATGATGCCTTTTATAAACTGGAATACGCACATGATCAAATTACCTCTTACGTCTTTGACGTGGTACGTGCCGAAGTTCCCAAGTTGAAACTGGATGATGTTTTCGAAAGAAAAGATGATATCGCCATAGCAGTAAAACGGGAATTGAATGAAGCCATGACAACTTATGGCTACACAATCATCAATACTTTAGTTACCGATATTGATCCGGACATACAGGTCAAAAATGCCATGAACAGAATCAATGCAGCCGACAGGGAGAAAACGGTAGCTGAATTTGAAGCTGAAGCATCAAGAATTAGAATCGTGGCCAAGGCCAAAGCGGAAGCGGAAAGCAAACGCTTACAAGGACAGGGTATTGCGGACCAAAGAAGAGAGATTGCAAGAGGATTAGTCGAAAGTGTGGATGTATTGAACAGGGTTGGAATTAATTCACAGGAAGCCTCTGCCCTTATTGTAGTCACACAACATTATGACACGCTACAGGCCATCGGCGCAGACACCAATTCAAATTTAATTTTATTGCCCAATTCACCACAGGCAGGAAGCGAAATGCTGAATAATATGGTAGCTTCTTTCAGTGCATCCAACCAAGTGGGCGAAATGATGAAAAAAACGAATAGGAAACAAGCTAAGAAAGAAATAAAAGAAATTGAACCTTCTAAGGAAGAAGAAACCGAAGAAGAAATATAACAACAAAAAAAAGAGGCTTAACGGCCTCTTTTTTTAAATATCCATTTTGTGACAAATGGTATCGCTAAACTTATAATCCTTCCATAAGGTCCTGGAAGACTAGGACTCCAAGATCCTACGATGCCCTTTACAGTGTTTTTTACAATGTTTTTTGGTTCTAAATTCTCTTTAATATCTTGTATTTCTAAATGCAGTTTTTGAAGACTTATTTCCTTTTCAATTTTTAAGATTTCTAGTTCTCTATCAATCTGCGCATATGACGAATATTTTTTTGTTCTCATAGTTTAGTCGTTGAAAAATATTTCCGAAAATTTCTCTAAAAGTGGTTTTTCAACCAACTTATCTTTGATCAAAAATAACAGCATGGTAAAGAAAAAATAAATCCCCCCAACTATTAAAAACCCAAAAGGATAACTCTCCAGATAATTTCCAATGGCAAAAGCCAGAGCAAATGAACAAAAGATTAAAACCATAGAGATACCCAATAAAATTAATGAAAATTTTAAAAATGCCGTAGTGGACTTCATCGCCATCTTGAAACTACGTAATTTATAATACTCCAGATTATTTTCTATGTACTTGGTGACATGTTCTTGAATGTTCTCCGAATTTTCTTTTAATTCTTCAAAAGCCATATTTTGATTTTTTAAATTTTATTCTTTTTATTTTTGAAGCTTGGCATTTTGTTCTTTTAATTCGGCCAATTTTATTTCAAGGAAAGAAATCACGTCATCTGTTTTATGGCTCATATCGGAAAGAATATCTTTATACGTTCCTTCTAAATCCATCTTGGCAGTTGATAGTTTCTGTTTCATTTCGGTTGTTAGACCATCATATTTATATTTCAAATCTTTTTTAGTTACCTTATAACCGTCTTTTAATTTTTCTCTGGTTTTTTCTCCTTTGTCCGGCGCGAACAAAATTCCTATTCCAGCACCTACAGCCATTCCGCCAATTAGAGCTATTAATGTATTTCCTGCATTATTTGACATGATATTTGATTTTAGTGAATAATATTTTAAAAATACGATAATTATCAACACGGTCTTGTTAATAAGCCGTTAAAGTCGGTTCTGACAGGATTGAAACTTAAAATAAAGCCAATTGCGGACATAAAAACCAAGCACTGTGCAATACGACTAAAAAAAAGCAAAAGCGTTTTAAAACGGCCTCATAATCGCCGTTTTTAATTACTAAATCTTATGTGAAGTGGGAAAACGATAGAATATTACAATAATAAAAAAACGCCTTATAAAGGCGTTTTAAATATTGAAGAAATCTATGCTTCGAAATGAAACTATTAAATGTTCAAATCGTTTAATAGGTCTAGAACATCTTCATTCTTTTCTGTGTTTTTTAATTCTGTAAGCTCGATCGTAAAATTCCCAAAATTACTGCTATCCTTTTTAAGGTTCTCAATTGCCAAAATCCGAACTGGAGCCAATTGACTTTTCAACGACATCGAATAAAGTTTCGTCAACGCTTCAAGTTCAATGTTCTTAGTCTTAACTTTGTCAGAATTTGCCAAAATTAAATTTGCAAACAACAGCGAATTGTTGTCATTTTTGACATTTTTGACAACCGTTTGATTTATCAAACTGTAATTGTCAATACTTTTTATATTGTCAACTATATTTTCCAGTAATAGATTAGCGTTTGTTATGTCCTTTTCTTTAACATATTTGTTGATCTCTTTTTGGGTATTCATCAATAAATTAGCCTCTTTTTTGCCTTTCTCTTCCCAGGCATCTTTCAAGCCCACTGTTTTATTGAAGACTAATTGGCCTTCTTTACTATCTTTATCAACATTAAAATAACCAAGGCGCTGAAATTGGAATTTGTCCCCAGCACATGCCGTTACCAAACTAGGTTCTACAAATCCTTTTACGATTTCAAGAGAACTCGAATTGATAAATTCAAGGAAATTTTTCTCTTTGTGGCTGTCCGGCGCTTCATCCGTGAACAGACGATCATAAAGACGCACTTCCGCCTCGACAGCATGTTTGATAGAAATCCAGTGCAAGGTACCTGCTACTTTTCTTTGAGAAGCTTCGCTCCCACTACCGCTTCGGCTGTCTTCATCATAAGTAACATGAATTTCCGTAATGGTTCCATCGGCGTCCTTTACTACGCTTTCGCCCTTGATGATATATCCGTTTTTAAGTCGAACCTCATTACCTATACTCAATCTAAAAAATTTCGGAGGCGCTACTTCCAAGAAATCGTCTCTTTCTATGTATAATTCACCTGAGAAAGGAACTTGTCTAAACCCGGCACTCTCGTCTTCCTGGTTGTTTTCGGCTTCCAGCCATTCTTCTTTTCCCTCCGGATAATTGGTAATAATAACTTTAACAGGGTCTAAAACAGCCATTACTCTGGGTGCTGTCTTATTTAAATCTTCTCGTAAGCAAAACTCCAAAAGGGAAACATCGATCACGTTTTCACGCTTGGCTACCCCGATGATGTCACAAAATTTTCGAATAGAATTTGCGGTGTATCCACGTCGTCTCAAACCCGAAATGGTCGGCATCCTCGGATCATCCCACCCGTTAACAATATTTTCTTGAACCAATTGCAGCAGTTTTCGCTTGCTCATTACAGTGTAATTCAGGTTTAAACGTGCAAATTCATATTGATGAGGCCTTACCATTTTTTCATCATAAATTTGATCCAAAAACCAGTTGTATAACTCGCGGTGCATCACAAATTCAAGCGTACATATCGAATGCGAAATTTGTTCTATATAATCGCTTTCACCATGGGCATAATCGTACATC
>NZ_DATBVQ010000183.1:0-5705 GCF_036515215.1 Flavobacterium sp. | reverse complement strand
GTTTTATAAAATTTCATTAGTAAAGCTACTCAAATTTTTTTTTGAAGTCCCGCCAATCAATTAGAATATTCGGCTGATAAGGGTCTCGGGACTTTGCGCTGCTAAGAAATTTATTTTAGGGAAGAAAACTGTATAGAGCGTGAAAAAATATAATTTCTATTCATAACAACTTACCACACGAAAGGATTCGTGCGGGAGCGGCTTACTGGATTTTTCAGTTTTGTCTTCTATTTTGAAGATTGCTATTTAAGATTTCCATCGCTCCAAGTGTGGTATTATGTTATCAGCCATTTCTCTGGCTTTACTTTTTGGTATGCCCATTCTGGAAACAGCAATCTGAATATTCTTATAAATTTTTTCTTGAAGGCTAATACCTTCATCTAGAAATTTTCCATCTTTAAAGCAAAAACTACAATATTTATCACTAATGCTGTTATCAGCATTTGTTCCTCCATTATTCGGGTCTTTGTCAAGTGGCATTCCGCAACTCTGACAGATTTGTAAATTATCTTCCATTTTTCATTCTCGTTTTTATATTGAAAAGATTTTTATTTATCGGATCGCTTTCACGAATTCCTTGATTTTTTCGGTTCCGTTTTCTGTCAAATGCTGGATGAAAGCGCTACCAATGATAGAACCTTTAGCGAACTGTGTGGCTTGTTTGAAGGTTTCGGCATTGTTGATCCCAAAACCGATCACTTGGGGATTATTTAGGTTCATGCCGGCAATGCGTTTGAAATACGCTTCTTGTGTGCTGCCAAATCCGGATTGCGAACCCGTTACACTCGCCGAGCTTACCATATAGATAAATCCTTCAGAAACGCTGTCTATGAAACGGATGCGTTCGTCAGATGTTTGTGGCGTAATAAGGAATATATTTTTCAATCCGTATTTTTCGAAAGTTGCTTTGAATTCGTCGGCGTATACGTCAACAGGAAGATCAGGAATGATCAGTCCGTCGATGCCAATCTCCGCACATTTCTTGCAGAAATTTTCTATTCCGTATTGCAACATCGGGTTGAAATATCCCATAATCACCAACGGAATGGATACCGTTTTTCGAATGTCCTTAAGTTGGTCAAACAAAACTTGCGTGGTCATTCCGTTGTGCAAGGCTTGCGTTGAGCTGGCTTGTATCGTGGGGCCATCTGCCAAAGGGTCGCTGAATGGCAAACCTATCTCAATCATGTCAACACCGTTTTTCTCCAAATCCTCAATGATTTGCACCGTGTCGTTTAGATTGGGGTAACCGGCAGAGAAATAGATGGAAAGTATCTTTTTGTCTTCTTGTAGTTTTTGATTTATTCTGTTCATTGTGAATTTATTGTCAGATTAACAATCTGATTTGATCTTTTATTTTTTCTGATTTATGTGATGGCCGTAAAAGCCCAGGCCGTTTGATCGGATTGCAATTGGACTTTGATCCTTTTGTAATGTTTCCCCTCATATCTATCGGCCAGTTGTAGTTCTTGAAATGTTGTTTCGTAAACCATCCCGGTTATAGTGTCGTTTTTATTTTCGGTTGCCTCGATAATTGGATAAGACTCTATTCCGTATTCTTCCTCGATTTTTATCTCCTTTACCACGTATCCCACCAATGTTTGAGGAACGCCTTTTAATACTCTCCCAAAAACGGTTTCTTGAATGTCTTCCTCTTTTAGGTTTCCGTAAGCAAATAATTTTTCCATTTTTTCTGTTTTGAAAGTTATTTTAAAATCCAATTATCTTGTTTTGAGCTGCGTTAGGGATGGAAGCGACATCCTTTTTTGTGGTTTTTTTCAGCCACAAAAAAGATAAAGCGTACAGCCCGCCCGCGTTTTCAGCGGGAACGCCCCGAAATAAACTCAGATTAAATCTCTATAATTTAAAGTAGTCAATATAGGTATTTAAATCTTTGTCTCCACGTCCGGAAAGATTGATGACCACAATGTCCTCCGGCTTGAATTTCATTTCGTCCAAAACGGCGAAGGCATGGGCACTTTCTATGGCGGGAATCAGGCCTTCCATCTTGGAGAGTTTCAATCCCCAGTTCATGGCTTGCTCATCAGTGATGGATATGAATTGCGCTCTTCCGGTTGCGAAAAGGTTGGCGTGCATGGGGCCAACACCGGGATAATCCAATCCCGCCGAAATGGAATACGGTTCGGTTATTTGGCCATCTGCGGTTTGCATCAACAAGGTTTTACTTCCGTGAATGACGCCCACTTTCCCCAAGGCTGAAGTCGCTGCGCTTTCTCCGGAATGGACACCCAATCCGGCAGCTTCGACCGCAATAATGTTGACGTCCTTGTTGTCCAGAAAATGGTAATAAGCACCTGCGGCATTGCTTCCACCACCTACGCAAGCGATCACGTAATCCGGGTTTTCGCGGCCTTCTTTCTCCAATAATTGCTCCTTGATTTCCTTAGAGATAACGGATTGAAAACGCGCCACCATATCAGGATAAGGGTGCGGACCTACCACGGAACCGATGATATAATAGGTGTCTACGGGATTGTTGATCCAGTCGCGGATAGCTTCGTTTGTGGCGTCCTTTAAGGTCCTGGAACCCGATAGCGCAGGACGCACCTCGGCTCCCAGCATTTTCATACGGGCCACGTTTGGCGCTTGGCGCTTGATGTCTATTTCGCCCATATACACGATGCATTCCAGTCCCATCAATGCGCACACTGTTGCTGTTGCCACACCGTGCTGTCCGGCACCGGTCTCGGCAATAATTCGGTTTTTTCCCAAACGTTTTGCCAATAGGATTTGACCAATCGTATTATTCACTTTGTGCGCTCCCGTATGGCATAAATCCTCTCTTTTAAGATAGATTTTAGTATTGTATTGTGCTGATAATCTTTCCGCGAAATAAAGCGGAGTGGGACGACCCACATAATCTTTCAGCAAGGCATCAAATTCTGCCTGGAACCCAGGTTCTGCCGTAATTTTCAGATAGTTTTGACGCAGTTCCTCCACGTTGGGATATAACATTTCGGGTATATAGGCGCCTCCAAATTCGCCATAGTAGCCTTTTTCATTTACGTTGTATGACATAATTATTTTTTTATTTTGTTATCTGTAGGGATGCGCTGCAGTGCGTCTCTACGTATGGTTTTGCACAATTCTATATTTTTTAATCCGGGTTCTTTTTCAAATTTACTGTTTACATCGATGGCATAAACGGGCAAATTGGTCTTTAGAATTTCATTTACCGCGGCCACTCCCTCGATTCCGATTCCGCCACTCAGGAAAAACGGTTTTGTCGACGGATATTTTCCCAGAACAGTCCAGTCGAAAGTGGTTCCGTTTCCTCCAGGCAGTTTCCCCTTGGTATCAAAAAGGAAATAATCGCAAAGGGCTTCAAAAAGTTTCAAAACTTCAAAATCAAAACTGTCGATTATCGAAAAGACTTTTATGATTTCAACCTCTTTTGGCAATATGTTTTTTAACTCTTCACAAAACGCTACCGATTCCTGTCCGTGCAATTGCACCGCCTGCAAATCGTGCAGCAGCACCTTGTCCAAAATAACAGCGATGGTTTCGTTGACGAAAACCCCAACCTTACGGATCGATTTTGGCAATTCAGGAATAACACCGTCAAAGTAGCGCGCCGATTTCTCCCAAAATATAAAGCCCATATAATCAGGTAGGAGCGCAGCGACTTCGAGTATGTTGTCTGGGTGTTTCATTCCGCAGATTTTGAGTTTCATAGTCTTTTTATTTAACCGCAAAGTTCACAAAGGTTTCGCGAAGTTCACAATGCTTTTATACAAACTTTTTGATTGGTTTTATTTTAACTGTTTAATAAATTCGGTTGCAGATTTGCCGGCATTGTCCGTTTTCATGAAGTTTTCGCCTATAAGGAAGCCTTTGTATCCATAGGGTTTCAGTTCGTTTATCGCTTCGATGGAACTGATGCCGCTCTCGGAAACTTTCACGAACTCGTCCGGTATTTGAGCCGCCAATTGCTTGCTGAAATCCAAGCTGACTTCGAATGTTTTCAGGTTCCTGTTGTTGACCCCGATCATATCCAATGTGGGCATGATTGATTTTTCCAGTTCCTCCCTGTTGTGCACTTCCAACAAAACTTCCAATCCTAAGCTTTTGGCAAAATCGGACAATGATTTGATTTCTTCGCGTGTTAAAACCGCGGCAATAAGCAAAATCAAATCAGCGCCATGAGCTTTGGCTTCCAGGATTTGGTATTCGTCGACAATGAACTCTTTTCGCAATAGCGGAATGTTTACCGAGGCCCTCGCCAAAAGCAGATCATCAAGTGAACCCCCGAAATATTTCCCGTCCGTCAAAACAGAAATACCGCAAGCACCTGCATTTTCGTATCCTTTTACCACTTCTTCCACTGTAAAACTAAGGTTGATAACAGATTTTGAAGGGGAACGGCGTTTGTGCTCAGCAATGATTCCCGAAGAACTGTTCCTTAGATTTTGACTCAAAGAAATAGTTTCTTTTCCAAAGAAAACCGAAGCTTCCAATTGCGAGACCGGAATGATGGATTTCTTGAGAATGACTTCTCGTTTTTTATCTACTATTATTTTGTCTAAAATGTTCATCGTTTAAGTTATTTAAAGATTGAAAAATTTAAAAGATTGAAAAATTCCAATCTGTATAAAAAATTTAGTCTTTGATTTTAGAATTTAAATACTTTATAAAATTGGAAAGGTTTTGCGAAATTTCAATACTGAGGGTATAACTTTCGTTTATCTGGCTTTCTTCACAAAAACCAAGCTCTCTTGAAAGTACCAGCATACTTAGTACTTCGGCACAACTACCTTTAGAAATTTTTAAATATTTAATCAATTGTTTATTACTATTATATTCAGATCCTTCGGCAATATTATTTGTAATTGAAATAACGGCCCTTTTTATTTGATTTTGAAAACCATATTCTTTTTCAAAAGCTTTTTCGTTTAATAATTTGAAGACTAATTTAGCCAATTGAATTCCTTTTTTATAAACTTCAAATTCTTCAAAGGACTTTGTCATAATCTTTAAATTTTTAAATCATTTAATTTTTCAATTTCTGCTTATTTGCTTAACTCTTGTAACTTATTCAAAGCTTTAAGCCCTTTCCCAGATAGTAAACTTTCCTTAGCCAGTTCGAATCCTTCCAACGGGGAACATTTGGTTACGGTTGCTATTGCCATTCCCGCATTGGCGCAAACGACGTTGTTCTGGGCTTCTGTGCCTTTTCCAGAAATGATATCGGTGAACATTTGTGCCGATTCGTCGATGGTTTTTCCGCCTTCGATTTCGCTTTGTGACAAAAGGCGTATGCCAAAACTTTCGTTAGACAGCATTCCCTCCATAGAGCTGGTGATAATCTTTGTCGGACTCGTGAGCGACACTTCATCATAGCCGTCCAATGAATGTAAAATGGTGAAATTCACATCGGTGTTTTGATACAAATAGGCATACATTCTGGCGAGTTCCAAATTGAAAACGCCCACCAATTGATTTTTTGGAAATGATGGGTTTACCATCGGGCCTAACATGTTGAAGAAGGTTTTTACCGCCAACTCTTTTCGGATAGGACCGACGTTTTTCATGGCTGGATGAAATAGGGGAGCATGCAAAACGCAAATTCCCGCTTTATCGATACTCCTTTCCAGAAAATCATTCTCGTTGCTGAATTTGATTCCCAATTTTTCCATCACATTAGATGAACCAGAAATGGAAGAAACACCATAGTTACCGTGCTT
>NZ_DATBVQ010000182.1:0-29564 GCF_036515215.1 Flavobacterium sp. | reverse complement strand
GTTGCGGCAGTTGTGTTACCCACAGCATCCAATATGTCGGTTCTGGTGCGCACTTCTTTCGGCAATTCACTCATTTCGGCAATTCCCCCCGCATTATCAGAAATAGGTCCAAAGGCATCAATAGCCAATTGCATTGCGGTTGTAGCCATCATAGCCGAAGCCGCTAAAGCCACACCGTAAAAACCGGCAAGTGCATACGAAGTCCAAATGGCAGCAGCAAATAATAGAACTGTCGGAAAAGTAGAAATCATTCCTGTCGCCAAACCTGCAATTACGTTTGTTCCCGCTCCCGTACTTGATTTTTGCACGATTGCCATAACAGGTTTCGTACCTAATCCTGTATAATATTCAGTCACTGATGAAATAACAGCGCCAACCACCAATCCTACGATAGTTGCATAGAAAACCCTCATTGATGAAATCTCTTGCATTCCTTCTCCAAAGAATTCCATTTTCATGGTTGTAGGTAACATATATCTTACCAAAAAGAAACAGGCAATAGCCGTTAGGATAATAGAAGCCCAGTTTCCAATATTTAATGCTTTTTGCACTTGCTGCTCTTTTGCCTCAGGATCCGTTATTTTAACCAATAAGGTTCCGATGATAGAGAATAAAATCCCAAAACCGGCAATGGCCATAGGTAATAATATAGGCCCTATTCCTCCAAAAGCATCTTCGATACTTCCGCCCATATCTTTGATCACATAGTTCCCGAGAACCATAGCTGCCAAAACCGTCGCTACATAAGAGCCAAATAAATCAGCACCCATTCCTGCAACGTCTCCTACATTGTCACCTACATTATCTGCAATTGTAGCAGGATTACGGGGGTCGTCTTCCGGAATACCGGCTTCTACCTTACCTACTAAATCAGCTCCTACGTCAGCCGCTTTTGTATAAATTCCACCACCTACTCTGGCAAACAAAGCGATGGATTCCGCCCCAAGGGAGAAACCCGTCAATGTTTCAAGAACGATGGTCATGTCTTCGTTAGTAGTCCAAACGCCATTCATGAAAAAATGGTAAAAGAAAATAAAGAAAGAGGTCAAGCCTAAAACGGCCAAACCGGCAACACCAAGTCCCATAACGGTTCCGCCACCAAAAGAAACATTCAGTGCTTTTGGCAAACTCGTGCGCGCGGCTTGCGTTGTTCTAACATTAGTTTTTGTAGCGATTCTCATCCCCATATTCCCGGCCAAGGCCGAAAAAAATGCTCCGAAAACAAAAGCTATTACGATAAATAAATGGGTTGAAGTTCCCGGTATAAATGTAATTGCAGCTAAAACGAAACTGGCGGCAATCACGAAAAAAGTCAATAACCTATATTCTGCTTTAAGGAAGGCGAGTGCCCCTTCATAGATGTAATCTGAAATCTCTTTCATCTTCCCGTCCCCGGGATCTTGTTTCAATACCCAAGTTCTTTTAAGCCACATAAACAGAAGTCCTATAATCGCCATAACTATTGGCAAATAAATCATAATTGTATTCATAAATTTGGTTTTTGGTTGTTGGTTAATTTGTTAATATTTTAAGCGTAACGAGACGAATTTAAACAAAAAAGCAATACTCTTGGTAGAATATTGCTTTTTTTATAAAATATATGGAGAAAAATTACTTAATACTGAATAACCCTTCTGGTTTGTTTTCTATCGCGTCAAAACGTTGGGTACATTTTCTGATGATTTCATAAGCTTCGCCCACGTCTCCCCATCCACCTACATCAACTGTTTTGTTTTCAAGATCTTTATATACTTGGAAGAAATGTTCGATTTCTTTCAATAAATGTGGATTCATGTCAGACAAGTCGTTTAATGAATTCCAAATCGGATCTGAAACAGGTACACAAATTACTTTTTCGTCCGGTCCTTTGTCATCGGCCATATGGAAAACACCGATAGGCTTCACTTCCATAACACAACCCGGGAAAGTTGGTTCGTTTACCAATACCAATACGTCTAATGGATCTCCATCAAGTGCCAATGTTTCAGGAATAAATCCGTAATCCGCCGGATACATCATTGAAGAGAACAACATTCTATCAAAACGCATTCTTTTTATTTCGAAATCGTACTCGTATTTGTTTCTACTTCCTCTTGGGATTTCGATTAGCACATCGAAAGTTTTTATTTTGTCTGCAGTCATTTTATTTTATTTCTTAAATTCTTTTTGCGTTTGCAAAAGTAGTCTAAAAACCCTTTTATTACAAGTATTATTCGCCTTAAAACGCAAGAAAACACAAGGTTTACCATTTATTAATATGAAATGCTCCTCCCTCTTTTTTGCAAATAATAGTGCCACAGCAGAAATGCCGCCATTGATCGATGCGGACTCCATCTCAAAGCGTGAATTTCCATTTCTTCCTTAGTTTCAAACTGAAGTAATTCTTTCATGGTGTTTACCACTGCAATATCACCCAGTGGTAATAAATCTGGGGCCTGAAGACAAAACATCAAATACACATCGATGGTCCAGTTCCCTATTCCCTTTATTTTGATAAGCTCTTGACGGACTTCCTGAGCCGTTTTGGCCCTTAACGATTCTAAATCAATATCATTATCTAAAATTGCTTTTGACAACGCTTTGATATAGGACGTTTTTTGTCGGCTTACACCAAGTCCCCTGAATTCTTCGTCCGATAAATTAAAAAGTGCTTCGGGTCGGAAACTTTTCTCTTTCGCTTTTAATTTCAAAAATGTCGCCTTCGCCGAATCGATGGACACCTGCTGTTCCAGAATCAACAGCACCAGAGTCTCAAAACCTTCCGGTCTTTTCGGGATTTTTGGCATCCCGTACTTTTCAATAATCATTTTAAAAATGACATCTTGTTCAGTGAGATAATCTAAAGCTTGTTTCATTGACGATTATTTTTTAGCCCAGATAGCAGTGGAAACCCTTTTCTTTTTTTCTTTAAAAAAGAAAAGATTGAAACGAATAGCTGGAAAAAGCTTTTAGAAATAAAATCCAAACGATCCTTTTACAGTAAATCGGTTAGTGTCTGGCGTATTCAAATAATTCCCTCGCCAAGCGAAATCGATACGGAACACCTTGAAGATGTTCCCAATTCCCGCGCTGTATTCCCAGTACACCTGCTCGGGCGCATTGTAAACCAAACCGGAAGCGTTGATCGCCCTGTTTTCGTCCGAAATGGTTCCGTAAACCCCTTTTACGCCGATGATTTCTCTCCAATTGAGTTTTCTCATGAACGGAATTCTGGCGAAAAGCCTTCCACCAAAATTGTGGTTCCACTCCAAAGTCGCGTATTGGTCAGTCACAAATTCATAAAAATTAAGGTTGCTGAACGTATTCTCAATGATGAAATACGATTGATTTCCGGGAATAACGCTCATTAACCCCAAAGGAATCGTCCCAAAGGTTTTCCCCACTTCCATAATTATGTTCGTGCGCCCTAAGGGCCCAATGATTATTGGCTGTTTGTAGTACAGTTGTATTTTTTCGTATTGGAAATCACTGTTCAAAAGCCCTTTAAAACCATGACTGTAATTCAAGTAAAAACGGCTGAATGGGCTGTCTACATTTTCCCTCTCGACGGCATATCCTATCGTTTGCCTGTTGGGCGTATACTCTACCTGAAAATTAACTTCCGACTGTTTCACGTCACTTTTTGTCGTCGTATGAGCGGCGTCAGTATAGTAATCCAGGCTGAAAGTATCAGAGGCCGATTCCAAGGTTCTGTAAGAAAATCCGGATTGAAAAGTCAAATTCTTAATGGGTTCGATCTCCACCCCAACATTGGTAAGGTTAATATTGGTCAGTTTCCCGTTACTTCCGGATGAGAAAACGGCCGACGAGGCAAAACTCCTGCCCAAAACATCGTTTGTCGTGGTCAGACTTGCCCCTATTTGTTCAATATCGCGTCTGTTCCCTCCCGATAAAATAATTCGGTTTTTCTTTTCAACCATCCATTTACCGGAAAGTCCGTATTTGAATTTATCGTCGTTAAAGCCGTAGGCGGTATAGCCTTGCAAACGCCAGCTATCATTGGGTCCGAAATAGGTTCTTCCTCCTGCTCTCAGTCGGACTCCCTCTACTTCATTGTAGCCAAATGTTGAAAAAATAGGTCCGAAATCGAAATGCCCAATTGGTATGTAACCACTGGCAAGCACTTGAACCAAATTATATATTTGCTTAAATTTCTTTACCGTCTGCAGGGTATCTAGCATTTTGTACACACCCAATTCGTCTTTAGTCAAATTTTCGAAACGGTTTTCACGCCAATATTCCTCTGATTTATTGTAAACCTCATTATCTATATAACTGACCTCGTCCTTATAAAAAGATGCGGGTTTCAGTTTATTGAATAAGTGATTGTCATAAAGTGTCGTCCTTTTGCCGTAGACTCCTTTTGATTCTTCCTTTTTATTCAATGCAAAATCCGACATCATGTAATCCCGGGTCAACAAAAATATCGAGTCATTTTCCACATCAAATTCCTGTTCGATATAGATGTCTTTTACCCAGTTGATGTTGGCGCTTTTTGTGGCGGCCATATTAATTTTCTTGATGGCGAATGTGGTGTCGTTGACCCAAAAATCGCCTTTAAAAGTCAGCTCGTTTTTCCTTCTCGGATAAAACACGATGTTGTAGCACCATTTTTTACCGATATATGCACTGTCTTTGAGGACATAATTGTAAACGTCAATCCCGGTTTTAGACAAAGGACTGGTGAAACTTTTATCAAAAAAGGTCAAATGATTATCATAAATATCATACTCTGAATACAAATCTTTCACAAAAGACATGATCTGTTGATTGCCGCTGAATCCGGAACTTTTATTTGCCGTCAATTTTTCTTTTATCTTCTTTAGCTTATTATTTCCATAGACATCATACAATGACTCATTTATAAATATCGGCAAATAGGTTTTTCCCGTAACCTTGGATGTGTCCACGTGATCGAATATAAATTCCATCCCCTTGAAAAGTTTGTTTTTCATAAAAGCACTGTCAATTGTGTTCATGTCAAACTCCACTTTCTCATACTTTTTCATCTCGTATTGGTCAAATTGACTCAAGCCGTTTTTGCGTTTTCTTTCCCAGATTTTCCTAAGAATATCGAGGGCTGGATTGTCCTTTTTCGAAGTCTTCCCCGTAAAAATAACCACTTCTTTCAAGTTTTCGGCTTCGTTTAACTGAACCCTGAAATTATAATTGACCGCTTTTTCCAAAGTGACTTCCCTATCGGAAAAACCAACAGAAGTGACTATTAATGCCGTATACGTCGTGGGGGATTCTAGGTAAAAACGACCGTCTTCATTAGCAACGGTCCCCACATTGGAATCCTTGAAAGCTACATTTGCGAATGGAATAGGTTGGTTTGTCTTGTCCACAACTATACCGCTCACCTTCGTCTGGGCAAAGAGAAAACTCGCTTGAACGAGCAAACAAAGTAGACTGAATATTATACTCTTTTTCATAATTCATTTTAAAAAAAAAGACTTCATCACACTAATGCATGATGAAGCCCTTATAATATATTTAATGTATTATTTATACATTACTTTTTTAACCGCTTTAATCACATCATCAGCATTTGGCAACCATTCTTTCAGCAGAACTGGAGAATATGGTGCTGGCGTGTCTGCTGTCGTAATTCTTTGTATTGGTGCATCAAGAAAATCAAAAGCACGTTCTTGAACAATATAAGTGATCTCAGAAGCAACACTTGCAAAAGGCCAAGCCTCTTCAAGTACCACTAACCGATTAGTTTTTCTAACAGAAGTCAAGATTGTTTCGTAATCCATAGGACGTACGGTTCTCAAATCGACAATCTCACATGAGATTCCTTCTTTGGCTAATTCCTCAGCAGCAATATGAGCTTCTTTTATAATTTTCCCAAAAGAAACGATAGTAACATCAGTCCCTTCACGTTTGATGTCAGCAACTCCAATTGGAATTACATATTCACCATCTGGAACTTCTCCTTTGTCACCGTACATTTGCTCCGACTCCATAAAAATTACAGGGTCATTATCGCGGATAGCCGCTTTCAAAAGCCCTTTTGCGTCATAAACGGTAGAGGGAACGATTACCTTAAGACCTGGAGTGTTGGCAAACCAATTTTCCAACGCCTGAGAGTGAGTTGCCCCTAATTGTCCAGCCGAAGCGGTTGGTCCACGAAAAACGATAGGCACATTAAATTGGCCTCCGGTCATCTGACGCATTTTAGCTGCGTTATTTATGATTTGATCAATTCCGACAAGACAGAAATTAAAAGTCATGTATTCCACGATCGGTCTACAACCGTTCATTGCTGAACCCACTGCAATTCCGGTAAATCCTAGCTCGGCGATTGGAGTATCGATCACTCTTTTTTCTCCAAATTCAGCAAGCATCCCTTTCGATGCCTTGTAAGCGCCATTATATTCGGCAACCTCTTCACCCATTAAGTATATAGACTCATCATTACGCATTTCTTCGCTCATTGCTTCACAAATGGCCTCTCTAAATTGTATCGTTCTCATATTTGATATTGTAAGTGTAATTTTCCAAGAGCAAAAATAAATATTAAATATCATTTAAATGCATAAAATACCCTAAAATAACAAGAAGCTATTTCCGGCTATTCGCTATATCTTGCTGTGGCTAAAGGAGCCACAGCAAGGATGCCGCTGCTATCCGGGCTACGAAAACGTAATAGTTTCCAAAAAATATTATGCGTGCATAGTATATTATTCAAAATATTATTCTAATTTTGTAACAGCATTTTTAGAAAAATAAAAAATAAACCTATGAAAATATTAGTTTGCATCAGTCACGTTCCTGATACTACTTCAAAAATTAATTTTACCAATGGTGATTCAGAATTTGATACCAACGGTGTGCAATATGTAATCAATCCAAATGACGAATTTGGTTTGACACGTGCAATTTGGTTCCAAGAACAACAAGGGGCAACTGTTACTGTAGCCAATGTTGGCGGACCAGAAACGGAGCCTACCTTAAGAAAAGCATTGGCGATTGGCGCAAACGAAGCTATTCGTGTCAACGCAAATCCAACCGATGGTTTTTTTGTGGCGAAACAACTTGCTGAAGTAATCAAAAACGGTGGATATGACCTTATCATCGCAGGAAAAGAATCCTTAGATTATAATGGAGGAATGGTTCCTGGAATGATTGCCGGAATTTTAGGTTATAATTTCGTGAATTCTTGCACCGGGATAACAGTTGAGGGAACAGCGGTAAAAGCAGTTCGTGAAATTGACGGTGGAAAAGAAACGGTTTCTACTACATTGCCATTAGTTATAGGTGGTCAAAAAGGATTAGTTGAAGAAAAAGACTTGCGTATCCCAAACATGAGAGGAATCATGACCGCAAGAACTAAAGTTTTGACAATTGTAGAGCCGGTTGAGGCGCCAGCCAATACTAAGGCAGTGAAATTTGAGAAACCGGCAGCAAAATCTGCAGTGAAATTAATTTCTCCGGACAATTTAGATGAGTTAATCAACCTGTTACACAACGAAGCAAAAGTAATATAGTAATCAGTGTTCAGTCGCAGTTTTCAGTTCTGAAACTTTAAACTTTAAACCTGAAACTTTAAACAAAAAATTATGTCAATATTAATATATGCAGAATCTGCTGAGGGAAAATTCAAGAAAGTAGCTTTCGAATTGGCCTCATATGCAAAAAAAGTAGCAGAATCATTAGGAACAACGGTGACAGCTGTAACGGTTAACGCTGGAGATGTTTCGGAATTGTCAAAATACGGAGTAGATAAAGTATTAAAAGTAAACAACGACAAATTAGCCGGTTTTACAGCTAAAGCATACGCTGATGTTATCAAACAAGCGGTGCAAAAAGAAAATGCCAAGTTAGTTTTACTTTCTTCAACTACTGACAGCATCTATCTTTCTTCATTGGTAGCGGTAGCTCTAGAAGCCGGTTTTGCTTCAAATGTGGTGGGATTACCTGTTAGCACTTCTCCTTTTCAAGTAAGAAGAAACGCTTTCTCAAACAAAGCATTCAATATAACAGAAATCTCAACCGATGTAAAAGTACTTGGCCTTGCCAAAAACTCATATGGGATTTTCGAGACTGCATCTACACTAACCGAAGAAGATTTCAATCCAACAATTGGCGACAATGATTTTGGCGTAAAAGTGGAGTCAGTAGAAAAAGTGTCCGGAAAAGTATCGATTGCCGATGCTGATATCGTAGTTTCAGCAGGTCGTGGATTAAAAGGACCTGAAAACTGGAGTATGATTGAAGAATTAGCTTCGGTTCTTGGTGCGGCTACTGCATGTTCTAAACCAGTTTCTGATTTAGGATGGAGACCTCATGGAGAACACGTTGGACAAACAGGGAAACCGGTTGCGACTAACTTATATATCGCTATCGGTATATCAGGAGCGATCCAGCATATTGCGGGAATCAGCTCGTCTAAAGTAAAAGTAGTCATCAATAGCGATCCTGAAGCCCCTTTCTTTAAGGTTGCCGATTATGGAATTGTAGGAGATGCATTTGATGTTGTGCCAAGATTAATCGAAAAGTTCAAAGCTTTTAAAGCCCAACAATCATAATTCAACAAATCTGTTCAAAAATTAATGCCTAAAAAACAAGATATTCGTATCTTTGCTTTTAGGCATTCTTTTTTGACATTGGAATTTGCCCAATTTTTTATTAAAAACTTTGTACAACGTACTTTTCCATTTCAGCAAATATGAGCTTAGTTAAATTATCCATAAAAGGAATTTCATACAGCCAAACACAAAACGGAGCCTATGCTTTGATTTTGAATGAAGTTGACGGCGAAAGAAAGTTACCTATTGTTATAGGTGCTTTTGAAGCGCAGTCAATTGCTATTGCCTTAGAAAAAGAAATTAAGCCTCCCCGTCCTTTGACACATGATTTGTTTAAAAATTTTGCGGAGCGTTTCGATATTGTTGTAAAACAAGTCATCATTCACAAATTGGTTGACGGAGTGTTTTATTCCAGTATCATATGCGAAAGAGATAAAATAGAGGAAATTATTGATGCGAGAACATCAGATGCAATTGCACTGGCATTACGTTTCAACGCTCCTATCTATACTTACAAAAATATTCTGGACAAAGCGGGTATCTATCTGAAAGCAAACGCACAAGACGAGGACAAAGACGCACAAGAAATAGACGACATCCTTTCAAACCCGGAAACTTTTGGAAAAGAAGAAGAAGGAAGTCAATCCGGCCGAATATACATCAAGCATAGCTTGGAAGAATTAAACGAATTACTTGGCCAAGCCGTAGCGCATGAAGATTATGAGAAAGCGGCAAAAATAAGAGACGAAATTTCAAAAAGGGAATCGTAATATTATGTTTAATCCTCAATTTGGCTGTTTTTGAATTCAAAACCAAATTAACCCATCGTCGAATTACCAAATAACATTTTAATGAAGCAATATTTAGATTTAGTGCAACACGTAATGGAAAACGGTTGTCAAAAAGGAGACCGCACCGGAACCGGTACAAAAAGTGTTTTCGGACACCAGATGCGTTTTGACTTGAGCGAGGGATTTCCGATGGTAACAACCAAAAAACTGCACCTTAAATCTATTGTCTACGAATTGCTTTGGTTCCTGAAAGGGGATACAAATATAAAATACCTTCAGGAAAACGGGGTGAAAATCTGGGATTCTTGGGCCGATGAAAATGGTGATTTGGGCCCGGTATACGGCCACCAATGGCGCAATTGGAACAGTGAAGAAATCGATCAAATCACAGATCTGATTCATGAATTGAAAACCAACCCCAACAGTCGCAGGATGCTTGTTTCCGCTTGGAACCCTTCAGTACTGCCGGACACAACTAAATCATTTGACGAAAACGTCGCAAACAATAAAGCAGCCTTACCGCCTTGCCACGCGTTCTTTCAGTTTTACGTGGCAGACGGAAAATTATCCTGCCAATTATACCAGCGAAGTGCAGACATCTTTCTAGGTGTGCCATTTAATATAGCCTCATACGCACTGTTGACCATGATGATTGCTCAAGTATGCGGTCTAGAAGCGGGAGAATTCATCCACACTTTTGGCGACGCACACATTTACAACAATCATTTTGAGCAGCTGGAATTGCAACTATCCAGAGAACCGAAATCATTACCAAAAATGATACTGAACCCTGAAATAAAAGATATATTCGCGTTTGATTTCAATGACTTCAGCCTTGAAGGATACGAACCACATCCGGGGATAAAAGGAAGCGTAGCCGTCTAAGATCTGAAAAAATGGGAACTCTACAACTATACGGTCAAAACACCATTTTCATTTCCGGCAAACTCATTCCACTGGAAAGAATCCGATTCCGTTTCATTTACAAAGGTTCCATCGATTACGTATTTGAATTCATACGAAGCATCTTTGCATATATTAAAAACGCCCTTAAAAGTTCCGTTTTTCAACTTATTCAGAGTTCCTTCCTCCGGATTCCAATTGTTGAAGTCACCGATAACTGACGCTTGAATCGCCTCTTTAGCCTCGACCGAAAAAGTTACTTTACAAACTGGTTTCGTTTTTATAAATTGTTTTTTAATTGACATAACTATTTCATTTTTAGATTTATACAACAAAGAAAGCGAATTTAACCGAGCTTCTCACGGCTGCATGAAGTTTTAAGACAATGAAGCAAACTATGTTAAATTTTAGACAATTTATTCAAAATGCAGGCCTTGAATTTCATTAAATAAAAAAGAAAACGTTTTCACAATAAATATTCCCAATCCTAAATAGCGACTTTACAAATTAAATTTTATCTTTATCAACTAAAATTTAACTTATGGAAAGAGAACAACATGAATTATACGAATATGCCCGTAAAAGAATAAAACAAAAAAAGGGCCTCTATTTTCATTTTGTCCTATTATTTTTAGTGAGTTTATTTATTTTTGTTTCCACAAAAATTTTTAATTTTAGCCCGAACTCAAACTGGTATATTTGGTTTATTACGGTTTGGCTATTTCTTTTTATTTTACATTTCATCAAAGTATATATCACGGACCGTTTCATGAATAAAAACTGGGAGCGCGAACAAATAGACCGTTTGGTCGCTTTACAGCAAAAAAAAATAGCAGAGTTAGAAGCGCAAATTACTGAAGAAGCCATAAAACAAGAATAACGAATATGATTATAATGATTGCGGCGGCATCCGAAAACAATGCGCTCGGAAAAAACAATGAATTGGTTTGGCATCTGCCAAATGATTTCAAACGATTTAAAAACCTCACTTCAGGACATCGTATCATTATGGGACGGAAAACATTCGAGAGCTTTCCCAAACCGCTTCCCAATAGAACGCACATCGTCATAAGCCGGCAAGAGGACTACAATCCGAAGGGCTGTATTGTTGTGAACAGTATGGAAAAAGCGCTGGAAATCTGCCCTAAAAACGAGATTGCCTTCATCATTGGCGGAGGGGAAATATATAAGTTGGGGATTCCTTTTTCAGACAAAATCGAACTCACATTAGTCCATCACAATTTTGAAGCCGATGTTTTTTTTCCAGAAATCAACCTTGAGGAATGGGAAATAATCAATTCTGAATTTCAGCCAAAAGACGAAAAACATCTTTTTGACTATACGTACCAAACCTACGCCAGAAAATAAAAACACCCCAACAAGTTGGGGTGCCTTTTTTACTCAATGATCGGGAAAATGACCTACTCTTGAAAGAGAATTTGATAACATAATACAAAAATCACAAATGCCAAAAACACTCCAGAAATGAAGATGATAACATTTGATGTTTTTTGAGAGTACATCTCAAAAAAGCCTTTAATACCAAATACCACGAAGGTACTAAAGACAAAGAAAATTAAAATTTCCAAAAACAAATTTAATCCTAAGAACGTATGTTGCGCTAATAATACATTACTGCTTCTTACGGCAGCACCATCAAAAAAGCTAACAAGAACAAGCGATATAACTAGCGCAAGAAGCAACCACTTGATTTGGATCATTAATTCCCGTTTAATCATTGAACAAAATCATTCTATTAACTATGTAAAACTCGTCATAATTTTTCTTAGCCACAATACCCACTTTTAGTGATATTTCAATTATTTTACACCTAACTACTTCACTCCTATTTTAATATGATTAACAACCGGAAAAACTATCCACGAATATTTTTTCCTACTTATTCGGAATCTGGTTTATACTTCAAAATAGATTGTATTATATTTGTGCAAATTAAAAAAAATGTCAAAAAACATAACACCCTATAAAAATTCGGCTCTAGGCAAAAAAGAACAAGTTGCAAAAATGTTTGATACCATATCAGGAAATTATGACAATTTGAATCGTGTCATTTCTTTCGGGATAGACGTCAAATGGCGTAAAAAAGTTTTGCAAATCGTGGCTCAGTCGAATCCCAAAACAATTCTGGATATAGCAACAGGAACAGGCGATTTAGCTATTTTAATGGCAAAAACGGATGCTGAAAAAATTGTTGGCCTGGACATATCTGCAGGTATGCTGGAAGTAGGGGTGAAAAAGATTGCCGATAAAAACCTTTCCCACACTATAGAAATGATCTTGGGCGATTCGGAAAACATGCCTTTCGAGGACAATTCCTTTGATGCCATAACCGTTGCTTTTGGGGTGAGAAACTTTGAAACTCTGGAGAAAGGATTAACGGAAATACTTCGGGTTTTAAAACCAAATGGAGTATTTGTGATTTTAGAAACTTCCGTTCCCGACAAAACACCTTACAAACAAGGCTACAATTTTTACAGCAAAAACATATTGCCTATTATCGGAAAATTATTTTCCAAGGACGATGTAGCTTATGGTTATTTGTCTGAATCAGCAGCAGCCTTTCCTTATGGTGAAGCTTTGAACAATATTTTAAGGAAAGTTGGGTTTATAGATGTGATAGCGATGCCTCAAACTTTTGGAGTAGCCACCATTTATAAAGCATCCAAAAAGTAATGCCCAAAGATATTTCCCTTATGAAAAAAATAGTTGTCATTATCTTACTCGCTTTATCTGTCAAAGGCAACTCACAGTTTAAAAAAAGCATGTTTGGGAAAGACCCTATAATAAATTTGGAGAATTTTCAAAAAGCACGGGTATATTATGGCTTTTATTTGGGATTCAACTCTTTCGATTTCAAAATAGATTACAGGACAGTGAGCCCGGACATCCTGGTTAGTAAGACGACTGGGTTCAATGTGGGGATCGTGGGTGATTTGAAATTGCAGGAATATATAAACTTGCGATTTGAACCTGGCCTATATTACACCAAAAGGGATTTAAACTATCCTGGGTTCACCAGCAAAGCCGATGCATTAAGGGAAGTTAACAGCACCTACATCCATTTGCCGCTATTGCTGAAGTTTTCTTCGTTAAGAACGGGCAATATCCGACCATATATAGTTGGCGGCGTTTCCACCACTTTGAATTTATCCAGTAATTCTAAATCAAAAGATGATAATTACGAACAAAAATTCAGAGTAAAACCTTGGACTAAAAGCTACGAGCTAGGTTTCGGTATTGATCTTTTCGCGGAATATTTTATATTTTCCCCTTCGATCAGAGGTGTTTTTGGACTTTCCGACGAGTTAATTCGCGACAATAATCCGAATAGCCCTTGGACGGGCAATATCGAGTCCTTGAAATCGAGAGCTGTCTTGATTAATTTTACATTTCATTAAAATAGTGATCAATGTTCAGCTTTTTGGTATTCAGGTGCTAATCAACTAAAACCACTATCCCCTTTTAAACTCACTAAGAATAATTGCCGTAGCTGTTGCCACATTTAAGCTTTCCGTTTTTTGGACCTCGCCAAAACGGGGAATTGACAGTCTGTTTTTAATCATTTTTTCAAGATCTTCCGAAATACCGTTAGCCTCGTTGCCCATGATAATGATTCCTTCTTGCGGCAAATTGGTTTTGTAAATATTTAAACCGTCCATAAAAGTGCCAAAAACCGGCAACTGGGTGTCTGAAATAAAGGCATTTAAATCGACATAATTTACATTGACCCGGGCAATGGATCCCATAGTTGCCTGTACTACTTTTGGATTGTATATATCGACCGTTTCCTTTGAACATAACAATTGTTCAACGCCAAACCAGTCACACAATCTCAAAATGGTCCCAAGGTTTCCAGGGTCACGTATCGAATCCAGAGCAATAATAAGACCTGACTTCTTAATTTCTTTCTCGCGAGGCATTTTAAATACTGCCAAACAAGTATTTGGCGTTGCCAAAGCGCTAATTTTTTTCAAATCCGTTTCGTGCACTAATGTCTTTTTGGCAAACAAAACATCTTCAAAATCATTTTCAGTAGTGTACAAATGTTCGAGTTCGAAATTAGATTCCAACAATTCTAGAACCACTTTTACACCCTCGGCAAAAAATAATTGATTGGCAATTCGATACTTTTTCTGTTGTAAACTCGATATAAGTTTTATTTGGTTTTTACTAACCATAAAAATATGTACTTTTGGATTAAATATTTTAGATCTTGAGAAAAATTTCAACAAAAATAGCAGCATTTATTCTAATTGCAACACTAATTTTAGCTTGTAACGCCGAGAAAAGAGTTCCAGATGGAAAACAACTCTTGATGAAAAATCAAATTACGGTAAATGGCAAAGCTACCAAGGAAGAAAACATCTTTAATCAATTGTATCAAAAACCAAACAGCACTTTACTATTGGGCTTTCGTTTGCGTCTGAACCTTTACAATTTAGCGAATCTAAATCCCGACTCTACTTACCAAGCCAAATTTACTAATAATCCCGGGAAATACGAAAGAAAATCAAAATGGCTGTCTGCAAAACAGGTGGATCGACTAGGGAAATCGTTTTGGTATTATGGAATTCATGATTTCCTCAAAAAAACAGGGGAACCACCCGTAATTATAAACAAAGAAAAGACCGAAAAATCAGTACTGCGCTTGAATTATTACTATTTTAACAATGGCTTTTTTGACGTGAAATCCTTTTACGAAATAGATACTTTGAGCCCCAAAAGGGCAAAAATAAAATATGTCATCAATACTGGAAAAGAGTACATCCTTGACACCATAAAAACCAGCATTAGCACGCCCGTTCTAGATTCATTATATGAGACAATCAGACCCGGCAGCTTAATTAAGTCCGGACAACAATACCGGACTGTCGATTTTGCCGACGAAAAAAATAGAATTGCCGCACATTTTAGAAATAACGGGGTGTATTTTTTTCAGCCTACTTATGTGAATTATGATATTGACACCATCAACAAAGGACACAAGGCTGATGTAAACCTAATCATCAATGACTACTCCTATCAGGATAAAGACTCAACAAGAACTGAACCGTTCAAAATATATAAGATAAGTGACGTTAATATTTATACAGATTACTCTTCGAGCAATAGCGGCTTAAAAATCACCGATAGCACCAGCTACAAAAACTTTAATTTTTATAGCCATAAAAAATTAAAATACAAACCGCACGCCATCACAGATGCCATTTTCATAACAAAAGGAGGACTTTTTGCCGACAACAAAACAGTCTTGACGACGCGATATTTAAACAATCTTAAAATTTTCAATTACCCGAGTATCCAATATGAAATTGACTCTAGAGACACAACCCATAGCTCTTTGATCGCTAAAATTTATTTGACACCACGTAAAAAATATAGTTTCGGAACTTCATTGGACGTTACCCATTCTAATATCCAGGATATCGGAATTGCCCTTAGTATATCTGAAACCATCCGAAATGTCTTTAATGGCGCCGAAACCTTGGCGATTTCAGCGCGCGGAAATATTGGATCATCGAAAGATCTAGCTAACCCCAACAATTCATTATTCAACGTTTCGGAATATGGACTAGATTTAAAATTAAATTTCCCCAGAATATTCATGCCCTTCTCTACTGATAAAATCATTAAAAAAAGCATGATCCCTTCCACTCTGATGGCTGTAGGTTTTGCAAGACAACAAAACATTGGTTTGGATAAAGAAAATTTCACGGGTTCTTTTTCATATAACTGGACTCCCGCAAAAAACAATACGGCCCGCTTCGATCTGTTCAACGTCCAGTTTGTCCGAAATCTAAATCCTAAAAATTATTTTAATGTCTATGGTTCTTCCTATTCGGCCCTGAACGCGATCGGAAAAACATACAATACAAACCCACTTTATTTTAACAATATTGACGACAGAGATTTAATCATCGAAAGCGGAACTTCAGGATTCATAAAAGATGTTTTGTCAGGGAATACTGCATTGACCCCCTCGGATAAAAATTACGAAGACGTAAAGAGCATCGAGGAAAGAAGGGTTCGATTGACCGAGAATGATTTTATCCTCGCCACTAATTTTACTTTTACAAAAACAACCAAAACAGATTTACTGGACAATACTTTTTATCTATTTAAAACAAAGATAGAATCAGCGGGTTCAATTTTATCCCTAATTTCAAATACTACAAGTCAGCCTAAAAATGCAAACGGCAACTATGAACTCTTTAATTTAGAATATTCAGAATACATAAAAACGGAATTTGACTACATCAAACATTGGGATTTAACCAAGGAGAAAGTGTTTGCCATAAGGAGCTTTTTTGGAATCGCCATACCTTTCGGCAATTCTGATAACGTTCCCTTTTCGAGAAGTTATTTCTCTGGCGGGTCAAATGACAATAGAGCATGGCAACCCTATAGTTTAGGACCTGGAAGTAGCGGGGCCAAAGACGACTTCAACGAAGCAAATATGAAAATTGCACTTAGCAGCGAATTTAGATTTAAAATCATGGGGGATTTAAAAGGAGCACTTTTTGCTGACGCGGGCAACATCTGGAACGTTTACGATAACGTGACTGACGAAAAATCAACATTTACCGGCTTTAAAAGCCTAAAAGACATTGCTCTAGGAACCGGTTTTGGATTACGGTACGACTTAAGTTTTTTTGTGATTCGTTTTGATTTTGGATTTAAAACCTACAATCCTGCCAATGATCCGGGAGAAAAATGGTTTCGCGAGTACAACTTTGGGAACTCAGTTTTAAATTTTGGGATAAATTACCCGTTCTAATCCTATTTAATTCTTATTTTTGCAGTCTTAAACTAAAAACTAAAAGAACCAACTAAAAAAAATTAAAATGGCACACAATATCAAACCGGGCGTAGCTACAGGAGATCAAGTACAGGAAATTTTCAATTATGCGAAAGAAAAAGGATTTGCTTTACCCGCGGTAAATGTTACGGGATCAAACACAATAAACGGCGTTCTGGAGACGGCTGCAAAGCTAAACGCACCAGTTATCATTCAGTTTTCTAATGGTGGCGCACAGTTTAACGCTGGAAAAGGACTTTCAAATGTTGACGAAAAAGCGGCTATTGCCGGTGGAATTGCAGGTGCAAAACACATCCATACTTTAGCCGAAGCATACGGAGCAACCGTTATCTTACATACTGACCACTGCGCAAAAAAATTATTGCCTTGGATCGATGGCTTGCTAGACGCTTCAGAAGAGAATTTCGCAGCAACCGGAAAACCATTGTTCAGCTCTCACATGATCGATTTGTCAGAAGAACCGATTGAGGAAAACATCGAAATTTGCAAAGGTTACCTAGAGCGAATGAGCAAAATGGGAATGACACTTGAAATCGAACTTGGAATTACAGGTGGTGAAGAAGATGGTGTTGACAACTCTGACGTTGATAGTTCAAAATTATATACTCAACCTGATGAAGTGGCATTTGCTTACGAGGAACTCTCAAAAGTAAGTCCTCGATTCACAATTGCGGCAGCTTTTGGAAACGTACATGGTGTTTACAAACCAGGAAATGTAAAATTAACTCCAAAAATTTTAAAGAACTCTCAAGACTACGTTCAAAAGAAGTTCAACACAGGTCCTAACCCAGTTGATTTTGTTTTTCATGGCGGATCAGGTTCTACTTTAGAAGAAATAAGAGAAGGTATTAGTTATGGTGTAATCAAAATGAATATTGACACTGATTTACAATTTGCATTTACTGAAGGTATTCGCGATTATATGGTCAAAAACCTTGAGTATTTAAAAACACAAATTGGTAACCCTGACGGCGCTGATGTTCCCAACAAGAAATATTACGACCCAAGAAAATGGTTACGCGAAAGCGAATTGACTTTCAACGCAAGGTTGGAACAAGCATTTGCTGACTTAAACAACGTGAATACGCTTTAAAAAATAGTATTCAGTTTTCAAAAGCTGATTATTGAATGCTAAAAAACTGAATGCTGATTACTGAACACTGAATACTATACAAATGGCTTGGTTTAAAAGAAAAGAAAAAGGGATTACGACGGCTACCGAAGACAAAATGGATGTTCCAAAAGGACTTTGGTATAAATCACCTACCGGAAAAATTATCGACGCTGACGAACTGGAACGCAACTTATTCGTAAGTCCCGAGGATGGTTTTCACGTTAGAATTGGTAGTGCCACCTATTTTGAAATTCTGTTCGACAACAATGAATTTGTTGAATTGGACAAGAACTTAACTTCAAAAGACCCTCTGCACTTTGTTGACACAAAGAAATATGCAGACCGACTTAAAGATGTGATGGAGAAAACCAAACTTAAGGACGCAGTGCGCACTGGTGTTGGAAAATCCAAAGGTAAAGAATTGGTTATTTGCTGCATGGATTTTGCCTTTATTGGTGGGTCAATGGGAGCTGTAGTGGGTGAGAAGATTGCAAGAGGAATCGATCATTCGATCAAAAACAACATTCCTTTTGTAATGATTTCAAAATCAGGTGGAGCCAGAATGATGGAAGCAGCTTATTCGTTGATGCAATTAGCTAAAACGTCAGTGAAACTTGCCCAGCTTGCCGAAGCAAAAATTCCATACATTTCATTATGTACTGACCCTACAACTGGAGGAACAACAGCCTCATATGCTATGTTAGGAGACATCAACATTGGTGAACCTGGAGCATTAATAGGATTTGCAGGGCCTCGTGTGGTCAAAGACACTACAGGGAAGGATTTACCGGAAGGGTTCCAGACTGCCGAGTTTCTTTTGGAGCACGGATTCTTAGACTTTATAACGCCACGGAAAGAATTGAAAGACAAGATTAACTTGTATATCGATTTGATTCGAAACAATGATATTAGATAAAAAAATCCCGATGAAAATCGGGATTTTTTTTGTTTTAAAAGCCAGGCAATCCAAAAACTACTTTACTGCTTAAAAGAGACCTTGCCAATAACAAAACGATATTTGATATCCCTTTCGTTCATGCAATCATAAACATCGTCTATTTAAGCCATATCACGCATTTCAAACCATATAATATTTGCGCCTTTCAAGTTCCCAAAAAAACTTACATACCCGTCCTGATGGCTTCAACAGGATCCAGTTTTGATGCCGAAATGGCCGGAAGAATCCCTGATATCAATCCGATTATACCCGCCAATAAAGTTCCCAAGAGAATATTCCCCATACCCAGAACAAATTCGAAGTCCAATACATTGGTTAAGACTAGCGCAATGATCCAAACGAAAAACAACCCTATGATTCCGCCAAGGACAGAGAGTATAATGGCTTCGAATAAAAACTGAAACAATATAAACCTATTCTTGGCGCCCAGTGATTTTTGAATACCTATTAGGTTGGTACGTTCTTTTACAGACACAAACATGATGTTGGCAATTCCAAACCCTCCTACTAAAAGTGAAAACCCGCTGATCATCCATCCGCCAAATTTCATGTTTACTATGATGCCATCAATCAAATCAGTAAACCCTGAAAAAACATTTATAAAAAAATTATCAATCTCGCCCGCTTTCACTCCGCGAAAAGCCCTTAGTTTCTGGGAAATCTCCGCTTGGTAGGCTCCCATGTCGACCCCTTTAACGGGCTTGAAAATAATAACATTTGTCATCGATGCGTTATTATCTCCGTACAATTGCCGAATGAAATTAACCGGAATCAAAGCTGAAGTATCATCGCTATCTCCAAATAATCCTGCACCTTGCTTTTTCAAAACACCAATGACCGTAAAGCGCTGACCGTAAACCCTTACGCTTTTTCCGATTGGGTCGGATTCGTCAAATAGCGATTTTGCGATTTCATTCCCCAAAACAATAACCTTTGCCCCAGAGTTTGATTCTGATTCGTTGTAGAATCTTCCCTTTTCAAATTCCAAACCTTGTATGTCAATGAATTCATGAGAAACCGGCACCATATTAACGTCGCTTACTGTTTTTGAGTCATGCTTTATCGATTCTCGTTTTGTAAAAACTTGAAACCCCAATTTATCAGTACTGGTCATAACCCCTTTCATATAGATGTATTCATCGTACTTAACGTTGGGAAATTGTTCTTTTTTCCATTGCGGGACATCTGTTGGTCCAAAAGAAAATTTCATCAGATAAATGGTGTTTTTATCTAAGCTACTCAAATCCTTAGTTATTTTTCTGTCCAAAGAATCCACAGCCGCAAGCACAGCAATAATTGAAAAAATACCTATGGTTACGCCCAGTAAAGAAAGTAAAGTCCTTAACATATTGCTTCGCAATGCATTCATAGCAAAAGCAAAACTTTCTTTTAACAATCGAAGGTAGACTAGCATAAACTGTTTTTTGGGTTATGGTAAAATTCTGTAAATATTATTCAAAAACCTAATAAAAAAAGGCAGTACAGGTTGGTGTCACTATTTAAGAAAATGTTACAACTCTTCATTGAAATTTATAATCAAAAAAAAACTATTTTTGCACTTTATAATTATAACTACATAATGAACACAACTAAAACGATTCAATCTGCATTAATTTCTGTATTTTCAAAAGAAGGTCTTGAACCAATTGTAAAAAAACTACATTCTCAAAATGTAATTTTATATTCTACAGGCGGAACTGAAGATTTCATAAAAAACTTAGGGATACCCGTTGTCCCAGTTGAAGATGTCACTTCTTATCCTTCAATACTTGGTGGAAGAGTAAAAACATTACACCCAAAAGTTTTTGGAGGTATATTAAACCGCCAAGATAATGAAAGTGATGTGCAACAAATGGAGGAATTTAAAATTCCCCAAATTGATTTAGTTATTGTTGATTTGTATCCTTTCGAGAAAACGGTTGCTTCAGGAGCAAGCGAAGCTGATATCATTGAAAAAATAGACATCGGTGGAATTTCACTAATTCGCGCCGCCGCAAAAAACTTCAAAGACACCGTAATTATAGCTTCAGTTGACGAATATGGTATGTTATTGGATTTGATCACGGAACAGGACGGAGCAACAACTCTGGCTGACAGAAAATTATTGGCAACAAAGGCCTTTCATGTTTCTTCACATTATGACACTTCTATTTTTAATTACTTCAATACTGACGAAACTATTTTCAAGGCCAGTGTTGCTAATGGTCAAATTTTGAGATATGGAGAAAATCCACATCAAAAAGGATTTTTCTTCGGTGATTTTGATGCCATGTTCAAAAAACTACACGGAAAAGAACTATCTTACAACAACCTACTTGATGTAGACGCGGCCGTAAACTTGATCAGTGAATTTAAGGCTGACGGACCTACTTTTGCCATTTTAAAACACAACAATGCTTGCGGTCTGGCCACAAGAAACTCCATCAGCGAAGCTTACGTTGCCGCATTGGCTTGTGACCCAACATCAGCGTTTGGCGGTGTATTAATCGCAAACACTAAAATTGATGTGCCTACGGCAATTGAAATAAACAAATTATTTTGCGAAGTGGTTATTGCCCCAGAATATGACGCCGAAGCAATTACCATCTTGCAAGAAAAGAAAAACAGAATTATCTTGGTACAAAATGAAGTAGAGTTGCCGCAAAAACAAGTTAGATCATGTCTAAACGGACTACTTATACAAGAAAGAAATAATATTACGGACAATAAAGCAGATCTTAAGACCGTTACTATAACGAGTCCTTCAGATCAGGAAATCCAAGATTTGATATTTGCCTCAAAAATTTGCAAAAACACAAAATCGAATACGATTGTTTTCGCAAAAAACGGAACACTGATATCATCCGGAACGGGACAAACTTCAAGAGTCGACGCCCTATTACAGGCAATCGAAAAAGCAAAAACTTTTGGGTTTGATCTACATGGAGCCGTGATGGCAAGTGACGCGTTTTTTCCTTTCCCAGATTGTGTCGCTATTGCAAAAGAAGCAGGCATAACAGCTGTAATTCAGCCTGGAGGATCAATAAAAGACGAATTGAGCATCAATTACTGCAATGAAAATAAACTTGCTATGGTATTTACAGGCACACGTCATTTTAAGCATTAATTTGTTTAACTTTGCGCGTTGCTATTTTTATAACTTTTAACCCTAAATAATTTATGGGATTTTTTGATTTCATGACCGAGGATATTGCGATAGACCTTGGTACCGCTAATACTTTAATCATACACAATGACAAAGTTGTAATTGACAGCCCATCGATTGTTGCCCGCGACAGAATTTCGGGTAAAATAATTGCTGTAGGTAAAGAAGCCAACTTGATGCAGGGGAAAACACATGAAAACATTAAGACGATCAGACCCTTGAAAGACGGTGTGATCGCGGATTTTGATGCTTCGGAAAAAATGATAAATATGTTTATCAAAAGCATACCCGCATTAAAAAAGAGAATGTTTACTCCAGCACTTAGAATGGTGGTTTGTATCCCTTCTGGAATTACTGAGGTTGAAATGAGAGCGGTGAAAGAATCATGTGAGAGAGTTAACGGGAAAGAAGTTTATCTGATTCACGAGCCTATGGCAGCAGCTATTGGTATTGGTATCGATATCATGCAACCAAAAGGAAACATGATTGTGGATATAGGTGGAGGAACAACTGAAATCGCGGTAATTGCATTAGGCGGAATTGTATGTGACAAGTCCGTAAAAATTGCCGGTGACGTTTTTACAAATGACATTGTATATTATATGCGTACCCAACACAATCTTTTTGTTGGAGAAAGTACTGCGGAAAAAATAAAAATCCAAATTGGAGCGGCCATCGAAGACTTGGAGACTCCTCCAGAAGACATGTCCGTTCAAGGAAGAGATTTACTTACAGGTAAACCAAAACAAGTTGAGGTTTCCTATAGAGAAATAGCAAAAGCATTGGACAAATCAATTCAAAGAATTGAAGACGCGGTTATGGAAACTTTATCTCAAACTCCTCCTGAATTAGCAGCAGACATTTACAACACCGGAATATATCTTGCTGGTGGTGGATCTATGTTAAGAGGACTGGACAAAAGAATCTCTCAAAAAACTGACCTACCTGTTTACATAGCAGAAGATCCGTTAAGAGCAGTAGTTCGTGGAACAGGAATGGCACTAAAAAATCTTGCAAAATTTAAAAGCATCTTAATAAAATAAGATCTTTAGAATATTGCATACCTAGGCATATCCTGAAACAAAATAATCAAATAAGAGAATGCAGCAAATATTTAATTTTATATTCAAAAACAGTAGTAGACTACTGTTTTTGCTGTTATTATGCATTTCGTTTTTGCTTACAATACAATCACATTCTTATCATAGAAGCAAAATAATAAGTTCCGCAAACTTTGTAAGCGGAGGCGTATATGAAAAAATCAACAATGTAAGCGAGTATTTGAATCTGCGAACTGAAAACGATGCCTTGGCTCTTGAAAATGCCAGACTAAAAAGCATGCTGTTTAAGACTAAAGACTCTGCTGCAATAAAGAATTTCGAGAATTTAAAAGGGCAGCTACCGGAGGACGTCGTAGTTTCTAAAGTAATTCATAATTCATATAATGTTCACGAAAACTTTTTGACATTAAACTCAGGATCTTTGCAAGGTATAAAATCCGACATGGGAGTGGTCAATAATTTAGGACTTGTGGGAATAGTAGACAATACCTCCCCAAATTACTCGACAGTCATCAGTATTCTGAATGTGAGGTCCCAAATCAACGCCAAAATAAAAAAATCAAACCATTTTGGATCCTTAGTTTGGAACGGAAAAAGCACTGGCTTTGCTCAGTTGATTGACGTTCCTAGATTAGCTTCAGTTAGAAAAGGAGATACCATCGTAACAGGTGGTCAATCCGTCATCTTTCCAGAAAACATTAACATTGGTACAATTGAGAAAATTTACATCGATAATAAAACCAATTATTATACTTTAGACATAAAACTTTTTAACGACATGACGAATTTGGGTCACGTATACATCATAAAAAGTAAAGACCGCGACGAACTTAACAACCTAGAAAAAACAACGAAAAATGAATAGCACTTTGTTACTCAATATTTCTCGGTTTATTTTGTTATTGGCCGCACAAATAGTTATATTCAACAATATGAATTTCTTGGGATACATAATTCCATTGCCGTACATACTGTTTATAATACTGTACCCTGTTAACGGGAACCGATCCGGTCTTCTATTAGCCAGCTTTCTATTAGGGCTCACCATGGATTTCTTTTCTAATTCGGGCGGAATTCACGCCACAGCTTGCTTGATTTTAGCGTATGTTCGACCGACGATCTTTAAATTCTCTTTTGGTATTAGTTATGAATACCAAACGATAAAATTAAATGATGTTTTAACTCCTGAACGTTTTTCATTTATACTGATGTCCGTTGTTATTCATCATGTTACGCTATTTATATTGGAAGCCTTCCAGATTAGTTTCTTTTGGGACATTCTGCTGCGAACACTATTAAGTACGGTATTCACGATTATTAGTTGTATTATAATAATATACCTTATTAAGCCCAATAAAAGATGAGAAAACTCCTGCTGCCTTCCATAATTATTGTTGCAGCATTACTGCTAGTGATACGGATATTTTATTTGCAAGTCATAAACGACACCTTCAAATTAAAATCAGATAATAATGCCATTAAAATAAAATATGACTATCCTGAAAGAGGTTATATCTATGACAGAAATGGAAAGTTGTTAGTGGCAAATCAAGCGTCTTACGATATCATGGTAATTCCAAGGGAATTAAAAAACATCGATACTTTAGAGTTTTGCCAATTATTAAACATCACAAAAGAGGACTTTATAAAGACGATAGCTAAAGCTAAGATTTATAGTCCCCGTTTGCCATCCGTATTTTTACCCCAATTAAACAAAAGCGAATTCGCTGCTTTTCAAGAAAAGATCAGGAAATTTGAGGGTTTTTACTTTCAAAAACGTTCGTTACGTGATTACGAAGTAGATTTTGGCGCTAACGTATTTGGTTTTATAACCCAGGTTAACGAAAAATTAATTGCTAAAAATCCCTATTACAATAGCGGTGATTTAATTGGCCAACAAGGAGTTGAACAAAGCTACGAAGAAGTGTTGCGTGGAATAAAAGGTGTTAAATACATTCAAAAAGACAAATACAATAGAGAAATAGGTTCTTACAAAAACGGTAAATACGACACTATAGCCGTACAAGGAGAAGACATAAACCTAACGCTGGATGCTGAGCTTCAAAAATATGGGGAACAGTTGATGATCAATAAGAGAGGTGGAATCGTAGCTATTGAACCAAAAACAGGGGAAATATTAGCTCTTGTCACCGCTCCATCTTACGACCCTGGAATTCTCGTTGGAAGACAGCGCTCTAAAAACTACACCTTATTGTACTATGACTCCATAGCAAAACCACTTTATGACAGAGGATTATTGGCGGAATACCCTCCTGGTTCTCCATTTAAAATATTGACGGGACTGATTGGTTTGCAAGAAGGAGTTGTTGACGAGCAAACAAGCTTTATGTGTCATCATGGCTTCAGTTATGCCAGAGGTCGATTTATGAAATGCCATGGTTTTGGCCCACATAATTTGCATAATGGTATTTATAATTCTTGTAATACTTATTTCGCCAATGTTTACATGCGAACTATCAATAAATACACAAAACCTTCTGCCGCTGTTGATGTTTGGAGCAATCACGTGAAAAGCTTCGGATTGGGAGATTTTATGGGATATGATTTGCCTACCGGCAAAAGAGGAAATGTTCCAGACTCCAAAACATACAAGAAAATCTATCCTAACGGCGGATGGAGAAGCACGACTATCGTCTCGAATGCTATAGGCCAAGGAGAAGTTTTAATGACGCCTATCCAATTGGCTAATATGATGGCAACTGTTGCCAATGAAGGATATTATTACACCCCTCATATCATCAAAAAAATCAAAGGCGAAAGCATCGACAAAAAATTCACTGAAAAACATGTAACCACGATAGATAAAAAATATTTCAAACCCATGATAAGTGGTTTATTTGATGTTTACAACCTGGGGACAGCAAGCGCATTACGCGTCGAAGGAATCGACATTGCTGGTAAAACAGGTACGGCCGAAAATTTCGCTAAAATTGGAGGAAAAAGGATTCAACTGAAAGACCACTCAATCTTTGTCGCTTTTGCCCCGAAAGACAACCCAAAAATTGCCATCGCCATCCTGGTGGAAAACGGAGGATACGGAGCAACGATAGCGGGACCAATCGCCAGTTTGATGATCGAAAAGTATCTCAGAAAAAAAATTACCCGAACCGATCTAGAAACAAGGGTTCTAAACATCAGTTTAAAAGACCGCTACGCCATATTGGGCGGTATGAAGGAAGGTAGCGCTATAGAAAGCACTCCTAAAATTCTTGGCGCTAAAACTGACGTGTCAAAAACAGAAATAGCAATAGACTCTACTAAGGAAAATTAATAAGAGATTCATTTCAAATGAAAAACCAAAGCATAAAGAAGAACCTTGACTGGACATGTATTATTATATACAGCGCATTAGTAATAATGGGCTGGTTGAATATATACTCCTCTTCATTGTCTTCTATTGAGGATACGTACCAAAAACAGCTTATATTTATATTATTAACCATCCCTTTAATTTTTATCATTTTGGGTATAGACGGGAAATTTTATGAAAAATATGCCAGCATCATTTTTGGAGTTTCACTATTATCACTGTTGGGACTGTTTCTATTTGGAAAAACCATCGCGGGTCAAAGATGTTGGTATGCCATCGGAAGTTTTACCATCCAGCCATCAGAATTTGCGAAAGCGGCCACTTCATTAGCCATTGCAAAATACTTAAGCGATTCCCAAATAAACTTAAAGGAAGTAAATCGTCAGATACAGGCCCTGGCAATTGTTTTTTTACCAGTCCTATTAATCTTACCGCAACCCGATCCCGGTAGTGCTTTAATATACAGCGTTTTTCTTATTGTATTGTATCGAGAAGGTCTCCCCGCATGGTACATCTGGACTGGATTCATTACCATTTTACTGTTTATGCTAACTTTATTGTTAGAGCCACAATATGTAATCCTAATCGCTTTACTTGTTATTATTATTGTCCATTTCAAATCGAGGTTATCGGACCGGAATGTCGTGTTAAGCAGTATTCTGTTTGCCTTAATGTCGGGATTCGTCTTATCCGTAAATTATGTATTCCAAAATGTCTTCAAACAACATCATCGCGATCGATTTAATATCTTGTTAGGGAAAACAGTGGATTTAAAAGGGATAGGCTACAATACAAACCAATCTGAAATTGCCATCGGCTCTGGTGGATGGCTGGGGAAAGGTTTTCTTGAAGGAACGCAGACTAAAGGGGGATTTGTCCCTGAACAACATACTGACTATATATTTACTACCGTAGGGGAAGAATGGGGCTTTGTAGGTTCTCTCGTAGTAATCGCTTTATTCGTGGGTCTATTCCTTAGGGTGATTTATTTGGCTGAAAGACAAAAAACAAAATTCAGTAGGGTCTACGGATATTGTGTTGCCGGCATTTTATTCATACATTTCTTTGTGAATATCTCCATGGTTATAGGAATTTTTCCAACAATTGGCGTGCCATTGCCATTCTTTTCATATGGGGGGTCTGGACTGTGGGGCTTTACTATTTTATTGTTTATCTTCCTGAAAATGGATGCCAACAAAGTAAATGAGTGGTAATTTAAGAACCTGATGTTGCATCCGATTTATATCGTTATTCTTTCACATCAAGCGCGTCACGTAATGCATTTCCCATCATCATAAAAGCCAATGTCAATAACATAATCGCAACGCCCGGAACCATTGCCAAATAAGGTTTTCCGAGAATAATATAGCTGTAATGATCTTTAATGATACTTCCCCAACTAGGTATCGGCGGTTGCGCACCTAAACCAAGAAAACTCAAACCGCTTTCCACTAAAATGGCTGAGGCAAAATTTGCTGCTGATATTACAATTACTGGCGCCATAATGTTAGGCAAAATATGATTGAATATAATTCTAAAATCGCCAAAACCCAATGCTCTTGCGGCAGTTACATATTGCATTTCCTTAACGCTGATAACTTGACCCCTAACTACACGTGCCACTTCGACCCACATCGTTAAACCAACTGCCACGAAAACTTGCCAAAACCCTTTCCCCAGAGCCAAAGTGATCGCAATAACCAAAAGAAGCGTAGGTATCGACCAAATTATATTTACAAGCCACATAATTAAGGCATCCACTTTACCTCCGAAGTAACCGCCAATTGCTCCAAAAAATATTCCAACAATTAAAGAAATCAAAACTGCAACGATCCCAATGGAAATGGAGACTCTTGATCCAATCAACATTCTGCTGAGTAAATCTCTCCCATACTTGTCCGTCCCTAAATAAAACGTCCGCTCCTTAATCAAATCTTGTTCAACTGACCCAATGGATTCTTTACCGGAAAAGGCGCCCAGATCAAGCTGTTTTACGATTTTCAAGGAGGGCTCATCAGAATATTCAACATACTCTATGGTGTTGCCGATGATTTTATAACTTTCGATAGCCACCTCCGTCACTGTGTTAGGGAATCCAAAAAAATAATTTGAAACTGATTGTTTTGGTTTCCCATCTAATGGAATGGATAACATCTTCACACTAAAACCTGGCGATTTTGAATGGATCGACAAATGCATCTGGTTTGCGTTTTCTGAATTATCCGGCGCCAAAACATACGCAAAAACGGAAATGAAAAGTAAAATTAGGATAAACCCAAAACTAAAAACGCCCCAAAAATTCTTTTTGAATTTATGGAGCGCAATAGCTGTTAGTGATTGTGTGGTGTTATTCATGTAAAGAAGGCTACGCTTATGATTTAGCTAGTTTTTCTTTTTTTATTTTGGCCGGAAGGTTTTTCTTAAAACCGACTGTAGATTGCAAATCATCTAAAACATTTAATGCTTCTTCCACATAAATGTCCTTAGACAAACCTTCATGCCATCTTTCTCTTTTTTCTTTTAAGACACTATCTTTCTCCGTTTCAACTAACTCATAAGGCAATGAAGTGAACTTCAGAGCGTTTTTATATTTTATAATAGGTCTGTATTTTTTAGCTGTCTCTTCAATTGCGTTTTGTGCCATTTTGAATTTTTCCATGTTCAAACTATAGGTATTATCCTCCCCACGGCTATCAATCCATTTTGCGTTTTCCTCAATTAATTTGAATTGCGAATTATGCTCAATTCGGCTTTTACTGTTTACGATGGCTTTGTTAAAGTTAGCCGTTTTGTCCCAAACTGTATATGTGGCCGGATCAATCTTATCCCACGGCATGGCATTGTCAACATCTCGCTCTCCCATTTTTAAATAGGCATATCTGT
>NZ_DATBVQ010000181.1:0-17645 GCF_036515215.1 Flavobacterium sp. | reverse complement strand
CTTGGGGTTATTTTTTTATAACTATTTTCCGCTAAACCAAACCAACTGTAACAAAATTATGTATACGCTCCCTAAAATAGAACGTTTTAACCAAAACGTCCTTTCTAAATATAATATATACAATAGTGTTTTTATCACTTTGCCTTTTCAGTCTATAGACAATACAGGAGCCTTGCTTCCGCTTTTTACAGATGTTTGTGAAAGTGGATTCAGAAAACTGGAAACCCCCAAAGAAATCATCGAGTCTTTCTCTAAAAATTATTTGCACAGCGATGTCGAGTCTGATAAAATTGATTTGATGTTTCGTTTTATTCAATATATTGAACGTCAGATAGTTTTATTCGATGCCGTAGAAGATGCCGCTTTTCCGGTTGTGAATAATATGGAGGGTAGGGGTTCGTTAAGGGATATCAAAGAAAAGGCCGATGCAAAAGGAAAGAGGGAAGAGTTGATCGATTTCCTGGAAGATTTTAATGTAAGAACAGTGTTAACCGCTCATCCGACCCAGTTTTACCCGGGTTCCGTTTTGGGAATCATCAATGATTTGACGGATGCCATTCGAGATAATAATTTGCTGGATATCAAGGAACTTCTGGCCCAACTGGGCAAGACTCCTTTTATAAAACAAGAAAAACCAAACCCTTTTGATGAGGCGGTAAGCTTGATTTGGTATCTTGAGAATGTGTTTTACGGTACCTCGGGAGACATGGTGCATTACCTTCAAAAAAATGTTTTTCATGGCAATTCGATTCAAAATTCACTAATCAAACTAGGTTTTTGGCCAGGTGGGGATCGTGATGGTAATCCATTTGTTACCACTGAAATCACTTTGAATGTTGCCGAGCGTTTAAGGACTTCCATTTTGAAGTGCTATTACATAGAAATAAGAAGTTTGAAGAGGAAACTAACGTTCTCAGGTGTAGATGTTTTGGTTTCTGAACTTGAACATAAGCTTTACCGCTCCGTTTTTTATTCAAAAGGAGAAATATACATCACTTTAGAAGAGTTTAAATCGCAGTTGAATAAAATTAAAACCATCATAATTGAGCAGCACCAATCTCTTTATTTGGACGAATTGGAGGCGCTCCTGATAAAGGTCAATTTGTTCGGGTTTCATTTTGCAACTTTAGATATCCGTCAGAACAGCAGGATACACGATGCGGTTTTTAAGGACGTGCATCAATATTACTTAAATTCGAATGCAGCTGTTTTTCCTGAAAATTATTATGATTTAACGGAAACGGAGAAATTTGAGGTATTGTCAAATGTCAAGGGAAATCTTAATCCAAATGATTTTGAAAACGAAATTACAAAATCAACTATCGAATCGATCCAAGCCATAAAGGTTATCCAGGAAAATAATGGAGAACTTGGTGCTAATCGCTATATCATCAGTAATAACGAAAGTGCCCTTAATGTAATGGAAACTTTTGCTTTAATCCGTTTAAGCGATTGGGAAAAACCTACGGTTGATGTCGTTCCTTTGTTCGAATCTGTTGACGATTTGATGAATGCGCACAACATTATGGAGCAATTGTATACGAATCCGATGTATGCCGAGCATTTAGAAAACAGAGGCATGAAGCAAACCATTATGCTTGGTTTTTCTGACGGGACAAAAGATGGAGGCTATTTAATGGCGAATTGGAGTATTTATAAGGCCAAAGAGGAGCTTACCGCAATGTCGAGGAAATACGGCGTTCATGTGATCTTTTTCGACGGACGTGGAGGGCCTCCAGCGCGAGGCGGTGGTAAAACTCATAAGTTTTATGCATCCTTAGGGCCAACGATAGAAAACAAAGAGATTCAAATTACGGTTCAGGGGCAAACGATAAGTTCTAATTTTGGAACATTGGATTCCTGCCGCTATAATCTGGAGAATTTATTGAGTGCAGGTGTTACAAACCAGGTGTTCAGTAAAAATAAAAATGAATTGTCGATTGATGAGAAAGCGGTGATGGGCCAATTAGCCAATTTGGGGTACGAGAAGTATTTAAGCTTTAAGAACCATCCCAAATTTATTCCATATTTGGAACAAATGAGCACCTTGAAATATTACGCTAAAACCAATATCGGAAGCCGCCCTTCCAAAAGAAGTAAGTCCGAACAATTGGACTTTAAAGACCTAAGAGCAATCCCTTTTGTGGGTTCTTGGAGTCAATTAAAGCAAAATGTTCCCGGATTTTTCGGAGTGGGAACCGCCTTGAAGCATTTTGAAGATATAGGTCAATGGGATAAAGTTCAGGATTTGTACGACAACTCTTTGTTTTTTAAAACGCTACTGGAGAATAGCATGATGTCTTTGGCCAAGTCTTTCTTTCCGCTTACGGCATACATGAAAAAAGACCCCGAATTTGGTCCTTTTTGGCAAATAATTTATGATGAATTTTTGGAATCCAAGAGGCTATTATTGAAAATAGCAGGTCATAAAGAACTTATGGAAAACTATCCTGACGGCAAAGCATCGATTCAGATCAGAGAGCGTATTGTACTGCCATTATTGACAATACAGCAATATGCTTTACTAAGAATAAATGAGCTTAATAAAGAAACATCTCCTAACGAAGACTTAATTAAAGTGTACGAAAAAATAGTGATGCGTTCTCTTTTTGGAAATACAAACGCAAGTAGAAATTCAGCATAAAACCAGATAAAAATGAAATCAAACCAATTGCCTGTTAGTGAATATGCTCCTTATTACGCGAGCTATATACAAGCTTTAGATAATGTAGAATTGATAGAAGAGTTAGAGATTTGCGTACATGAATTCATCAAATTTGTACAGAACATTCCCATGGATAAATTTGATTATCGCTATGCCGAAGGCAAATGGACGATAAAAGAAATTATTCAACACCTTATTGATGCCGAGCGTGTGTTTAGCTATCGTGCGATGCGAATTTCTAGAAACGATATGACGTCTTTGCCTGGTTTTGACGAGAACTATTATGTTGAGAATACCAACGCGAACGCACGAAACCTACAGGAATTGTTGACTGAAATGGCCATTGTCAGACAGTCTAGTCTTTCTTTGTTTAAAAGTTTTTCAGAGGAACAGCTAAAACTAATCGGCACCGCTTCCAATAGTGCCATGTCAGTTCGTGCTATTGGCTTTATCCTCATTGGGCACCAAAAACACCACCAAAAGATTTTTCAGGAAAGATATTTGTAAATTATTGTAAACAGCTTGACCAGGTATTAAGCTTGTTTTCAAAAGACGTTGTATTTGCAGGGCTTGTGGAAGGCATCACATAATAGGTGATGCCTTCTATTTGTCCAAATTTCTTGACGAAATAGCGATGGCTTTCTTTCCCATTGAATACTATTTTGGTAATTCGGGGAAATTTTTGAAACAAACTTTCGAAATCATTTTCAGTTTGATTTTTAATATGAATGTCTAAACTTCCCTTTCTTTCGCAATTTCCCAAAACGTCCCACAACCCAATTCTGTGGCTTTGCAAAAACTCTATTTTTTCATTAAAAAAGACCGAAACGGGCCGCTTGTCAAACAGCGTATAGATTATTTTCCAAAAATGATTTCTCGGATGGGCATAGTATTCTTGCTTCTCAAGGGAAGCAATGCCTGGCATGGTTCCCAAAATCAGGATTTCGGTATCGGAATTCACGAAAGGAGGAAACGAAGTGATCATCTGTCTTGCTTAATTAGGTCTGTTTTCTTTTTCTATTATCGCCAAGGCCAATCTTATTTTGTCGTACCCAAGCTTTTCGTCGAGGTATTCAAAATAGGGTTTTAAGGTAGTCGGTTTCTGTAGTTTTATATGGGCTTTATGAATAAGTTCCACTTCTTTCATGGAAACAAATTGGTGCAAATCGATTGTCTCCCCGTCTGAATATAATTTTGCCAAATGAGACATTATTGTTCCCAAACCCAATTTTCTTTTTAATGCGATTTCGTCGACGCTTAATCCGCTTTGGAACAATAGCAGCGTTTCCTTATAAGTTCCAGCTTCCTTTTTTGGTTTTACCGTTTTATTCTTCTGGAATTCGATGATGGCATTTATAAATGCATCTCCATATTTTTCCAGTTTTGCTTTCCCAACCCCATCAATAGCGATCAATTCATCATCACTCATGGGTCTTTTGGTTTCCATTTGGCGCAAAGCCGCATCACTAAAAATCACGTATGCGGGAACGCTTTCCTCTTTCGAAATTTCATAACGCAATTTTCTTAATTTTTCAAAAAGAGAGTTGGTGGTAGATTTGCTTTTTAGCTCTTTGACATCCGTTTCCGAAACGGTATTTTTTTGAACCGTGGTAAGTTGTACTTTGTCCCCTTCAAATAGAACTTCGCGTGCCAATGTGGTGAGTCTTATTTTGTTTTGCTGATGGAAAGCAATTTCGCAATAGCCTTGATTTATGAGTTGAATGATGTATTGATTCCAGTCATACCAAGATATATCGGCGCCTACTGCATATGTTTTTAGGTTTTGATATTCTTTTTCGTAAATATAAGCGTTTTTGGAGCCTCTCAGGAAATCAACAATTACAGGTAATGGTTCCAATTCCTGCAAACGGATGATGGCGGACAACGCTTTTTGGGCTATTACTGTACCGTCAAAAAAGGCTGGTGGGTTTTTGCAAATATCGCAGTTGCCGCAATTTTCGGTCACCAGTTCGCCAAAATAGGACAACAAAATTTTCCTGCGGCAACTCAAGGCATCGGCGTACTGCTTCATTCTTTCGAGTTTCGCCAGCTGTACTTCGGCGTTCATGCCTTGGGAGGCGAATTTTTGCAATTGGATTACATCGCCATAACTTTCAAACAGTATGGTTTCTGACGGCAATCCATCGCGTCCAGCACGACCAATCTCCTGATAGTAGCCTTCAATATTTTTTGGCAAGTTGTAATGGATCACCCAACGCACATTGGACTTGTCGATCCCCATTCCAAAGGCAATAGTGGCGCAAACCACCTGGCAATCGTCATTTATAAATTCATCTTGTGTTGTAGCGCGAGTCATGTTGTCCAAACCTGCGTGATAGGCTTTTGCTTTAATGCCCGCTTTCTGAAGTTTCTCGGCAAGCTCTTCGGTGGTTTTCCTGCTCAAGCAATAAACGATTCCCGATTCTAGCGGTTTATTAGCGATGAAGTCAATAATCTGTTTGACCCTATCAAGTGCTGGGCGAACTTCTAAACTTAGGTTTTTCCTGTCAAAAGAGGAGATGAACGACTTAGGATTTTTTAAGTTGAGTTGTTGGCTAATGTCCTTACGTGTAGCTTTATCGGCTGTCGCAGTTAAAGCCAAGATTGGAGTAGAAGGGAAGCGATTTTTCAGATATCCCAAATTGGTATAGGCGGGACGGAAGTCATGTCCCCAAGAGGAAATGCAATGCGCCTCGTCAATTGCGATCAGGCTTATGGTTATCTGACTAAATACATTTTCCAAATAGGATAAACTTTCTGGAGCCACATAAACAAGCTTGACTTTATTATCTTTCAAATTCTGAATATGTGATTGCTGTTCCGCATCCGTTTGGGTGCTATTGATAAAACAAGCTTGGATTCCGTTTGCTTTCAAACTGTCCACCTGATCTTTCATCAAGGCAATCAATGGAGAAATCACTATAGTTATGCCAGGAAACAGTAATGCAGGCAATTGAAAACAAATCGATTTTCCTCCGCCTGTAGGCATAATTGCCAAAGTATCTTGACCGGACAAAATTGTATTTATTACTTGCTCTTGATTGACTCTGAATTTTTCAAAACCAAAATTTTCCTTCAGCGTTTTATGTAATATTTGGGATGTAATCATTAGGAACTATTGTTGCATTGGCTAATGCTAATTTTTATAATTTTGATCCGATAAAAAAAAGGAACCCGTTGTGAGTTCCTTTTCTTGAAATTATTTAAATTTAATCTTCGTCTTTGTCATCATCTTCATCCTCGGAATAGTCAGAGTCATCAGAATCTTCGTCATCCTCATCAACATCGGGTCTGTCATGGTTATCATCGTCATCGTCTTCATCATCCATGTCATCGTCGTCCATTCCAAGTGCTTTCATTGGGATGATTGGCTCGATAACATCGTCGATTTCTTCGTCTTCATCGTAGTTTTCAATTCGATCCGCAAGTTTAGTACTTACTTTCACTAAGTAAATAGTGTCATCAGTGCGAACTTCAACAGCTTCAATTAATTCGTTTTTGGCATTTCTAAAACGCACAATGTTAGAATCGTCATAACCATCGGGGAATTTTTCTACCAAAAGGTTTAAAATTTCATTGGTAAGTTTTGCGTAATCAACAATTACTCTTTTCATAAGGATATTCTATAGATCTAATAAATAAGCAAAAATTAAAGGTGCCACAATTGTAGCATCGGACTCAATAATGAACTTAGGCGTTTTAATGTCTAACTTACCCCAAGTAATTTTTTCATTTGGCACCGCTCCGGAATAAGAACCGTAGCTGGTCGTGGAATCTGAAATCTGGCAGAAATAACTCCAAAAAGGTGTTTCTGGCATTTCCATATCTTGGTACAACATCGGCACCACACAAATCGGGAAATCTCCAGCTATACCACCACCAATTTGGAAAAATCCAACTCCATTAGCTGAATTTTTTGGATACCAATCTGCTAAAAATGTCATGTATTCTATTCCAGATTTCATCGTAGAAACTTTTAAATCTCCTTTAATGACATATGAAGCAAAAATATTCCCCATGGTACTGTCTTCCCATCCTGGACAGATAATTGGTAAGTTTTTTTCTGCTGCAGCGTACATCCAGCTGTCTTTCAAATCAATTTCGTAATATTCTTCTAAAACGCCTGATAAAAGCATTTTGTACATAAATTCATGCGGTAAATAACGTTCTCCCTTATCATCTGCATCTTTCCAAATTTTGTAAATATGCTTTTGTAAGCGACGGAATGCTTCATGCTCAGGAATACAAGTATCCGTTACTCGATTTAACCCTCTTTCAAGTAAATCCCATTCTTGTTCTGGAGTTAAATCACGGTAGTTTGGTACTCTTTCATAGTGTGAATGAGCTACCAAGTTCATGATGTCTTCTTCTAAATTTGCACCCGTACAAGATATGATTTGCACTTTGTCTTGACGAATCATTTCTGCAAAAATCTTTCCGATTTCGGCTGTACTCATTGCTCCAGCAAGAGTTACCATCATTTTAGCTCCATTAGCAAGCTGTTCTTCATAGCCTTTTGCTGCATCTACTAAAGCCGCAGAATTGAAATGCAAATAATGCTTTTCTATAAACTGACTTATAGGTCCTTTACTCATTTTATGGGGTTTAAAGATTTAAAAATCAATTAATTGAATACAATCAAATATAATGATTTTTTAAGTTTACTATTTGTGTATTTATTGTTTATTTTTTGTCGTAACCTAAAATTTTTAATACGTCATCAGAAGTTTGCTGCTCTGAAAAGACCTCAGTCGCCAATATTCCATTTTCATCTCGATCAATCAAAATGTGTTTTGGTTGGGGAATCAAGCAGTGGTGCAAGCCTCCGTATCCGCCTATTGTTTCCTGATAAGCTCCCGTATTAAAAAAACCGATATACAGTGGCTTTTCCTTGTTGTATTTTGGCAAGTAGATGGCATTCATGTTTTGCTCAGAGTTGTAGTAGTCATCACTGTCGCAAGTCATTCCACCTAATAATACTCTTTCGTAAGTATCATTCCAACGGTTGATAGCCAGCATTATGAAACGTTTGTTGATTGCCCAGGTGTCCGGTAAGGTGGTAATGAAAGAGGAGTCGATCATGTTCCATTTCTCCCTGTCATTTTGCTGTTTTTGATACAATATTTGATAAATAGCACCACCACTTTCGCCAACGGTGAACGATCCAAATTCGGTAAAAATATTTGGCACATCGACCTCTGCTTCGTCGCAGGCAATTTTTATTTGGTTGATGATCTCATCAATCATGTACTGGTAATCATACTCAAACGCCAACGAGTTTTTGATAGGGAATCCTCCGCCAATATTCAATCCGTCCAATGTTGGGCATTCCTTTTTTAGCGCGATGTATACTTTTATACATTTTACCAACTCATTCCAGTAATAGGCAGTATCATTGATACCTGTATTAATAAAAAAGTGCAACATTTTCAGTTCTAACTTGTCGTTGTCCTGAATTTGTTTTTTGTAAAAACTCACGATGTTTTTATATCCGATTCCAAGTCTGGAAGTATAGAACTCAAATTTCGGCTCTTCTTCGGCAGCAATACGGATCCCGATTTTGAACTTTCCTTTGATTTCAGCTTGAAGCAAGTCTAATTCTTCGAAGTTGTCAATAATTGGAATAGTGTTTTTGTGCCCGTTATTGATTAAACGCGCAATATTTTCAATGTATTGGTCTCTTTTGAAGCCGTTACAAATTACATAAGTGCTTTTGTTGATTTTGCCGTTGGCCATCAGGTTTTCAACAATATTGATATCAAATGCCGAAGAGGTTTCAACATGAATATTGTTCTTGAAAGCTTCGTTCATTACGAACTCAAAGTGTGAGCTTTTCGTGCAATAACAGTAAAAGTATTTTGCCTCATATTTGTTTTTTTCCATCGATTTACGAAACCAGCTTTTGGCCTTGTTGATGTTATTGGAAATTTGAGGCAGGTAGGTGAATTTTAAAGGGGTACCATACTGTTCTACCAATTTCATCAAATCAATATTGTGAAACTGAAGGTTGTCTTTGTTTAATTTAAATTCTTCTTGTGGGAAGTAATACGTTTGATTTATTAAGTCAGAATATTTGGTATTCATTTAGCTTTTAGTGTTTTAGATTGATTAAATTGAAATAAAATAAGCTAAAATTCAAACCCTAATATTTGCATATATAATCTGAAGCTTTTCGTGGTCCACTTTTAAATATTGGGACAGATCAAAACTGAAGTTCTCTTTAATCGAATACAAACGTTTCAATATCCTTAAAAAAGATCTATTGTTTCGGTTCTCATATGAGCTATAATTCCTTTGGTTTCGACTGTTTTTCATCGCGGCAAATGTAAAAAATAATTTATACGTAATGCAATCCTTTTAACTAAAAAATAATTATGATTTATAATCATTAAATGCCCTAAGAATTAATTCATTTTCAACAGATTGATTGATTTTAATTTTCCCGATGCCTTCTATCAAAGCAAACTGAATTGTACCGTATTCGTTTTTTTTGTCATGAATAAGTAATTCGAGGATAGGTTCAATGTCGTTCTCAAAAAACGTGACATTATCAAAGATAGACTTTATTGTTGTCTTTATAAGCTTGTATTCCTCGTTGCTTATCAATTTTTTGTCCATTGAAATGTAACTTTCCAAAATCATCCCTACGGCAATTGCTTCACCGTGCAATAGGGTAATCTTATTTTCATTCTCCAAAAAGTAGCTTTCAATGGCGTGACCAAGGGTGTGTCCAAAGTTTAGTGATTTTCGGATGTTTTTTTCTGTTGGGTCTTGCGAGACGATTTCATTTTTAATGGCTACAGATCTGTATATCAGTTCGTCAAAATCAGCAAAATCGATGGCTTTCAAGTCCAGAAATTGTTCCCAATAGGCCTTGTCGTATATTAGACCGTGTTTCAGCATTTCGGCAAGTCCCGAGCGCATTTCGTTTTGAGGCAGCGTTTCAAGATATTGGGTGTCGATAATCACCATATTTGGTGTATTGATAACACCAATTTGGTTTTTTAAATTACCCAAATCAACACCGTTTTTACCGCCTACAGAAGCATCTACCATCGAGAGCAACGTAGTTGGAACGTGGATGAAATCTAATCCTCGTTTAAAAGTTGAAGACACAAAACCGCCCAAATCAGTAACAACGCCACCACCAAGATTGATTATCAAGGTTTTCCTGTCAGCGCCAAGCTCGGTTAAAACATTCCAAATTTGAACACAGGTTTCAATGTTTTTATTCTCTTCTCCATTTTCGAATTCGATTATCTCTATTGTCAAATCGGTTTCAATAAGCGGGAGGAATTTTGGCAAACAAAACTCATTGGTATTGCTGTCAACTATAATAAATAAATTAGAATACTTATTTCCTTTTAAATGGAGGTTTAGGGCTTCATATCCTTTTTCGTTAAAATGAATCGGATAATTGTCGGCTTGTATTGATTGCATAACGGTAGATTAATTGAATTGCAAAATAAGGTAATTTTTGCTAAATAATATTGGAAAGTCTGGCTATATTTGTGCAAAAATATCACAATCGATGGAAAAAATATTCAATAATACACAAGTTGCCTTTGCGTTAAAAAGCGATACCGAACTCGACAGAGCTTATTTTCTTTTTAAAATGATTTCGAATGAACCCTTGGTAAGAATTGGAGCAGCAGTCACTAATTTTGCCTTGAATGTAAATCTGCCTGTCGAAGGTTTGATACGCGCCACTGTTTTTGATCATTTTTGTGGAGGTGTCAACGAAAATGACTGCCTTTCCGTTGTTGATAAAATGTACACTAAAGGGGTTTCTTCCGTATTGGATTATTCAGTGGAAGGTAAAGAGGAAGAAGACCAGTTTGATATTGCGTTAAAAATGACCCTAAAAACTATTGATTTCGCCAAAGAGCGTCAGGCAATACCGTTTGCGGTTTTTAAACCAACTGGGCTTGGTCGTTTTGAATTGTATGAGAAACTGGGAGAAAAGCAAAAACTGACTCCCGAGGAACAAGCAGAATGGGATCGAGTAGTAGCCCGTTTTGATATCGTATGCAGTGAAGCCCACAAAAAAGATGTGGCCCTGCTTATTGACGCTGAAGAAAGCTGGATGCAAGATGCGGCCGATGATTTGGTCACAGAAATGATGCGAAAATACAACAAGGAAAAAGCAATTGTTTTTAACACCCTTCAAATGTACCGATGGGATCGCTTGGATTATTTGAAAAAATTGCATGAGCAAGCTAAAAAAGAAGGATTCTTTATCGGAATGAAATTGGTTCGCGGTGCTTACATGGAAAAGGAAAACGATCGTGCAAAAGACAAAGGATACCCTTCGCCGATATGCGCCACCAAAGAAGCTACCGATGTCAATTATGATGCGGCAGTATCATATATGGTAGATCATTTGGAGAACATGTCAGTATTTGCGGGAACACATAATGAAGAAAGCACCTATTTTTTGATGAAGTTGATGGAAGAAAAAGGAATCAAAACAAATGATAACAGAATTTGGTTTGGTCAATTATACGGGATGAGCGACAATATTAGCTACAACCTGGCAGATCATGGCTACAACGTTGCCAAATACTTGCCATTCGGACCCGTAAAAGACGTTATGCCGTACCTGATCCGTCGTGCCGAAGAAAACACTTCTGTAGCTGGCCAAACGAGCAGAGAGTTGGCGTTGATAAAAGCGGAAAGAAAAAGAAGAAAAGGAAAATAGATTATAACGAATACGTTTTATAAAACATATCGCATAATTTCTAAATAAAAAAAACTCCAATTGTACTAATTGGAGTTTTTTTATTATCTGATAGATTCGAATTTAGGAGTTGCTAAACTGCAGATTGCTTAAGTTTTTATAGATGCCATTCTCTAATATTATCAATTCTTGATGTGTTCCTTGTTCTGAAATCACACCATTATCAAGTACCAAAATTTGGTCGGCGCTACGAATGGTTGACAGTCGGTGCGCTATGATGATGCTCGTTCTTCCTTCCATCAAAATCTCTAAAGCTTCCTGAACCAGTTTTTCACTTTCACTGTCCAGTGATGACGTGGCCTCATCAAGGATCAATATACTGGGGTTTTTTAGAAGCGCACGCGCAATGGCGATACGCTGCCTTTGTCCTCCTGATAGTTTGATTCCTCTTTCACCCACAATTGTTTCGAATTTTTCAGGGAAACCCTCGATAAAATTTAAGGCGTTGGCTTGCTTTGCGGCCAAAAGAATTTCAGTTTCGGTCGCATCCGGTTTTCCGTAAGCGATATTTTCCTTAATGGTTCCGCCAAATAAAATGACATCTTGGGGAACGATACTCATATTGCCTCTCAGATTTTCCAAGTCAAAATCATAAATGTTTTTTCCGTCAACCAAAATCTCGCCGCTATCTATATCATAGAAACGCAGCAATAGGGAAGCAATGGTTGATTTACCTGTTCCGCTAGGCCCAACGATGGCGATTTTCTGACCAAAACTCGCCGTAAAATTCACGTCTTTTAATACTTTTATCTCTTTTCTGGAAGGATAGCTGAAACCTACATTTTTGAAAGTGACATTTCCCCTTATTTTTTCAATTGGCGCTGCATTCTGTTCTGAGTTGATTTTTTCTGGAGTTTCCTCCAATAATTCAAAAACACGTTCGGTTGCCCCAATTGCTTTTTGAATTTGGGCGTACAATTCTGCGATACCGCCGAAAGAAGCCCCGACAAAGGTGGAGTAGAGGACAAAAGATATTAATTGTCCGACGCTCATCTCGCCGCTAATGCTCAATCGAACGCCAAACCAAACAACCGCCACAATGGCCCCAAAAAGGCAGAAAATGATGAAGGAAGCAAAGTATCCTCTGTATTTCCCCCCCTTGATGGCTAACTTAACCACTTCCTTAATTTTTCCGTTATAACGGGCAATTTCGTACCATTCATTGGCAAAAGCCTTAACGATACTGATGCCTTGCATGGTTTCTTCTACAATCACTTGGCTCTCGGCCACCTGATCCTGAACGTTTTTTGAAAATTTACGAATGAATCGGCCAAAAATAACGGCGGCCACAGCCACCAAAGGAACGACAGACAGCATCAATAACGTCAGTTTGAAACTCTCGGTGGCCAATAAGGCGACTCCACCTATAATTAAAATAAATTGCCTTAAAAATTCTGCAATCGTCGACGTTAAAGTGTCTTGGATTTGCGTGATGTCAGAACTGATCCTGCTGTTCAGTTCCCCAACCCTTTTTTGCGAAAAGAATGACATGGGAAGCTTTACCAAATTACTGTATAAGGACAGTCTCAGATTGGCTAAGGTGTGCTCAGTGAAATTGATAAATAGGGATAACCTGAAAAACGAAAAAATGGATTGCATAAAAAGGATACCGATCAGTACCAGGGCAATATTGTTCGCTTGGGTGTTATCTTTGTTCTTCACGCAGTCGATCAGCATCCCCATCAATTTAGGGAAAGCTAAAGCCGTGGCACCGGTAAGCAGTAAAAAAAACAGGCCTACATAAAATTTCCAGCGGTGATTTTCCGCATATTGGAATATAAGTGTTGCTTTGCTGAGTGAACTTGCGGTAATTTTTGATTTTGGTAAATCATTTTCTTTGAACCTTGCCATTAGATGTTGTTTATGACACAAATGTAATACTATAGCGATTCATTACAAAAAAATAGTGATTCCAGAAAAATGTATTAATGCGTTGTAATAGAGTACAAAAGGAATCAGAGCTGATTTTTTATTAATTTATTTTCAAATTTTGCTTGCAAATACAAATTCTAGATGTATATTTGCACACGCAATAAAGAGTAAGAAATTATTCGAATTGTAAGATAGGGCAATTAGCTCAGCTGGTTCAGAGCACCTCGTTTACACCGAGGGGGTCGGGGGTTCGAACCCCTCATTGCCCACAAAAAACTCCATTAGAAATAGTGGAGTTTTTTTATGCTTATATTTTTCAAGCAATATTTGAGATTGACCAGTCAATTAGTCAATCCCAAAAATTGGGTGCCATTGATTTAAATTTTTATTTTGATTCCTGCATTCACAACAAATCCGTCTAAGGGAGCATAGATGTCTTTGAAAACAGGATTTGAAATTGTTCCAGTATATATACTGCCAAATTTGGTTTGCCTTGTGTCTGTATAATTTTCGAAATTGCAGTAAACTGAAAAATTATCCCATAACTTTTCGATCATTAAACCGAAAATCCAGTATTCCCTTGCTTTAGTGCCGTCATTTAATTTTTGCGGGCTGTAGTAATATGCTTCTAATCCTACTTTCCATTCATCTTCCGCTTCATACATCAAAACATTATTTAATCGATGTTTGGATGTTAAAGGATTTTCAGATTTTACGCCAGCATTATCTATTGCTGCGTCCGTGTAGGTATAACCAAGAAATAATTTGAAATCTTTATAGCCCAACTTAAGATTTGTTTCGGTTCCCCTGGTATTCAAATAACCGTCAACATTTATGAACTGATGGCTATCATTGGAAAGAGATGTTAGGATAAGCGGTTTGTCAACATTGGTAAAAAAGAATAGCTGATTTACGCTTAAAGATATTTCATCGGTAATGTTCGTCCTATAATTGATGTCGAAATTAACGCCGTAACTTTTTTCAAGGCTGTTGAAATCGCTATTTATGGGCTGTACATTTTGATATTGGATGCGCTCGCTCTCTTCGCTAAAAATAGTTGGGGTTTTATAACCCAATCCACCGCCAATTCTGCTAGTAAGTTGATTATTAATTCTAAATAAAGCGGAAACTCTGGGCAAAAGAGCAAATCCATAGTCAATAACGTAATCGCCCCTAAGCCCCGTTTCAATATCTAGCCATTCGTTGGCTTTGACGGTATTTTGTGCAAAAGCACCATAAGTTATCTGCTTATAATTCCTCAAGGGAAAAGCAGTGGTACTGTTTTCAGTAAAATTATCGGTATATAAATTAGCTCCCATAACCCATTCCGATGTAGCACCATGATAAGAATATGCCAATTCAGAAAAGCTGCTGTTCTGCAAACCGTCAAAAACATAATCTGGAATGCTTACGACACGGCTAAAATTGTTAAAACTATTTTTGACCGATAAAGATTCTTTTTTATTGAATATATGGGTGATGGTAAATTGGGTACTTAGTCTCCGCGTTTTATTCTTTTCAAAATAACTGTTGGGATAACTGTTTTCGTCTTTAATATAATCGATGTTTCCACCAATTCGATTTTCAAAAACTGCATTTACGCCAAAATCAAGATTTGTGTTTTCATTAAAATAAAGGAATAATTTTGGATTAAAATTAAAACGTTCAAACTTGGGGATGGCAGTGAGCTTAATGTCCGCAGGGTCATAAGGGGCGTTGCGATCATGCGATGCAAAAACGGTCAATCCAATTTTATTGAATCGCTGTGAATAGAATCCATTAATATCCAACCCGAGAGCCGAAGTGCCATTAAGCAAAAAACGTAAATCCCTTTCCTCGGCCGGGGTTTTGGAAATAAGATTGACTAAACCGGCAATTGCCCCGCCGCCATATAGAGTAGAAGCGGACCCTTTAATGATTTCAACTTGTTTCAAATCCAATGGCGGGGTCTGCAGTAATCCGAGTCCACTCGAAGCGCCAGAAAAAACGGGGAAACCGTCTTTTAATATTTGGGTATACCTACCGTCCAAACCTTGAATCCTAATGGAAGAATTTCCTGAAGTTGCTGATGTCTGTTGGGTTTGGATACCCGTACTCTCATTAAGCATCATCCGGATATCGCCCGGTTTCATATTGGCTTTTTCCTCCAATTCCTCACCTGCAATAAACTCCACTCTGCTGGGAATATTGTTGATAGTTCTCGTTCCTCTGGTTGAAGTGATAACAATTTCATCCATCTCTTCAGCCTCACTTTTTAATGAAATCTCCAGAAATTCGTTCGCGAAAGGGATTGCAAACGATGCCTTGCGGCTCTGATATCCTTCTATAGAAAAAGAAGCAATATAGACACCTTCCGGTAGATTATCAAAAACGACAGTTCCTTCAGGATCAGATTTGGAAACTAAATTAGTCTCCTCAATTTTAGCCATCACACCCTTTATGGGCTCATGGGTATCAGCGTCTATAATATGGACTTTGATTGTATTCTGTGCTTGCGCTGTGCCAATGGTTGCTATTGACACAATCAATAAAATATATTTCAACATTTATAATTTCTTAATATTTATTTGCTACGAATTAATTCAGTGTCAAAGCTCCTAATATTTCCTCCGACATGAAAGGGCCACCAGGGTATTTCGCGGTATAGTCAAGGTTCAGCCATACTTGTTCCCGCTCGTCGATATGATAATGGAGTTGTTTCTTGTAACTTTCGTTTATGAACAAAACATTTTTAATCAAATAATTCACGGTTTCAAGGTCGTTTAACGACCCGATCAATATTTCGGGATAGATGTGGCCTTTGGTGTGAATAAGCCTTGGGGTTCCTCCGATGGCTCTTACGCTCGCCGCCATTAAAATGGAATGGTCGTCGCAATCCCCGGAAAAATAATCCAATGATTCGCTGGCTGCAGCTATGTAATCAGTGTCTTTTGGATCACTTACGTAGTTCCAGCGGCTATTTATTTCCTTAAAAACGGCAAAGCATTGAATGATGGTTCGGTAATCCGAATACCCCTTTACGTTTTTGAAATTCTTTGATGTCGCCATAATAGCAAAATTCCTGACTTTAGCATTCTGATAATCAATAGCGTTAATGATTTTTGATTTATTGGGAAAAGGGAGGAGTTTCGCGATGATTATGTCCTGTGGGAAGGGGTTGTCATTCATAGTGTAAATCATCGAGTCATAGTCCTCATAAACGCTATTGAACCCATAATTGCCAGAAGCGGTACCGTATAACAGGACTAAAAAGTATAGGACAATACAGACAATTATCACCGTTCGTAACAGCCTTAATATTAACTGTATAATTACTATTATCAGTAAAAAAATGAGGATTCTGTCTATGTTAAAAAACCATTTAAGCTCTATCAAATTTTGATGGACAATTATAAAAACAGGAATTGCAATTAAAACATTCAGAACAAAAATGATAACATCATCCCAGGGTTTTTTAACCCGAAGTTTTTGCGTTATGTTTTGAAAAGAATTTTTTTTACTGTTTATCATAGAAAACCAAAAGAATGTAGAAACTAGATTGCCTTTACAATTTCATCAAAAGTACCTTTTTTATCGATGATTTTGAGTTGAAACAGCTGATTTTGAACTTTGTTTAACATTTCATTAGCTAATGGTTTTTGCGACCATTGCGTTAGTGACAACCATTCCTGAATATCCTTCGTTTTTTGGCTGAATTTTGTCGCAATCGTCTTATCTATATTGGGAATGTCTTTAAACGTTGCCGTTTTTTTATTAATCACCCCCAGAATGGTTTTAATGATTTCGGGATCTTTTTCTAAAACCGCATCCCGAACAGCGATTACAAAGCAAGGCCAAGGCGTGGGGCAATCGGCAATTCTTCGAAAAATGCCTTTATCCACTAAAGGTTTGGTCATAAATCGTTCCCACATAAAATAATCGGCGGTTCCCTTTGTGAGGGCTTCCACCGCTCCGTCAATCGTGTTGACAATTTCAAATTGGAGATCGTCCGTTTTCCAGCCTTGATTAGCGGCGTTTACATAGGCCATCAATTGGGAACCTGAGCCCAAACGTGAAATGGCGATTCTGGTGTTTTCCAAATCGGCTAGGGTCTTGTAGCTGGAATGAGCCGCTACGTGGATTCCCCATATCAGAGGCGATTCAACATAAACCTGCACTATCTTGCTGGCATTTCCAGCAACAATGTCTTTCACGATTCCTTCGGTAAGAATGACGGCGATATCCGTTTCCCCAGAACGAAGCATCTGGCACATTTTTCCGGTTCCTTCGGGGACATCAGTCCACTGTAAATCTATATTTTGTTTTTCAAATTCCTTGCCTTCTATTGCTAAATGCCAAGGCAAATTGAAATGTTCCGGGACGCCGGCG
>NZ_DATBVQ010000180.1:0-13029 GCF_036515215.1 Flavobacterium sp. | reverse complement strand
AAACGCTCAAGGACTTAATGAAGTAATTAATGAAATAGCCGCTTTACGTGAAGAGTTTTACAAAGACGTGAAGGTCCCGGGCACTGATAAAGGATTCAATCAAGAACTGGAAAAAGCGACTCGTGTTGCCGATTTCCTTGAACTAGGAGAATTGTTTGCTAAAGATGCTTTGCACCGTAACGAATCTTGTGGAGGTCACTTCCGAGAAGAATATCAAACTGAAGATGGTGAAGCCAAACGTGATGACGAGAACTTCGCATACGTTGCTGCTTGGGAATACAAAGGAAAACCAAGTGACGCTGTTTTACATAAAGAAGACTTGGTATTTGACACCGTTAAACTAGTTCAAAGAAATTACAAATAGCAATTAGTCGAAAGGCAAAAGTCTTAAAGTCAAATGGCTCCATGTCAAGCGACTTTCGACTTTCGACTTTATGACTTTCAAACTAAAATAGTATGAAACTTACATTAAAAATATGGCGTCAGAAAAACGCCCAAGATAAAGGAGCAATGGTCGATTATCAAATCGACGGAATTGAGCCGGATATGTCATTCCTTGAAATGCTTGACGTTTTCAATGAAGATTTAATGAGCAAGGGCGGAGAACCTGTTGCATTTGATCACGATTGTCGCGAAGGAATTTGCGGAATGTGTTCTTTATACATCAACGGTGAAGCACACGGGCCAGATAGAGGCGTAACCACTTGTCAATTGCACATGCGTATGTTCAAGGACGGTGATACGATCACTATTGAGCCTTTCCGTGCGGCGGCTTTCCCGGTAGTAAAAGATTTGGTAGTTGACCGCAGTTCTTTTGACAGAATCCAACATGCAGGCGGATTTATATCAGTGAATACTTCAGGAAACACTATCGATGCAAATACAATTCCAATCAACAAGAAAGACGCTGACGAAGCGTTTGATGCCGCAACATGTATTGGTTGTGGTGCTTGTGTAGCAAGTTGTAAAAACTCGTCTGCTATGTTATTCGTAGCGGCCAAAGTTTCGCAATATGCATTGTTACCACAAGGTAGAATCGAAGCAACTGACCGTGTATTAAACATGGTGCATCAGATGGATGCCGAAGGTTTTGGTAATTGTAGTAACACTGGAGCATGTGAAGTGGAATGTCCTAAAGGAATTTCTTTAGAAAACATCGCTCGTATGAATAGAGAATATATGTCAGCAAGCCTAAAAGGATAATATATTTCGAATAAAATATAGAAACGCATTCATTCATTTGGATGCGTTTTTTTTGTTGATAAATTTCGTACTTTAGAAAAAAAATAAAACAATGGATGCATTACCAACTGGAGGAAACAATTTTGCTATGAAAAATTGGGTGTTAGTGGTTGTCTTTTTGCTTAACGGCTTGCTGTTGATGGCCCAAGAAAATGGGATTTCCTTAAAAAAGGAAAACAGCAAAAAGTCGGTGTTCCTTGCAGAAAATAGAAGGATTAAAGTCATGACTGTCTCAGGGGAAAAGATCATTGGCAATTATACGATAGTCGACGATAAAAACATCATGATAAAGAATCAGACGGTTGCCCTTGACTCAATTGTTTCCATCAGCAAGCATTCAAAATTTTCATCTGTCGCCTCGCCAGTCTTTGTTGTGATAGGGACCGTATTTGTGTTGGCGGGAACCGCAGGATTGATCGCCGGCGGTTACGGAGTTCTTGCCGCTCCATTAATTCCACTTGGACTACCCCTTATTTTGGTTCCTGTTCTTACAAATAAACATAAAAGTTCAGCCTGGCGATATGAAATGGTAAATTGATTAATCAAACTGCATGTTTAAATGTTTATAAAATACCCCAAATGAAAATAGCGCTTATTCAATCGGCATTAGTCTGGGAGGATCCAGAAGCAAACAGGGCTTATTTCGAAGATAAAATCAATACAATCGGGGAGGAAGTTGATGTGATTGTGCTCCCTGAAATGTTCACGACCGGATTCACGATGAATCCAGCCAAGGTTGCTGAGGCCATGGAGGGCAAAACGGTATTGTGGATGCAATCTTTGGCGAAAGCCAGAAACGCGGCTATAACGGGAAGTGTGGTGATTGAGGAAAACTCGAATTTTTATAACCGGATGTTATTTGTTTTTCCGTCAGGGGAAATACAGCATTACGACAAAAGGCATTTGTTTACGCTTGCCGGTGAAGACAAGGTGTATTCCAGAGGAGCTCAAAAAATGATTGTGGAGTACCTAGGTTGGAGGATCTGTCCCCTTGTTTGTTATGACCTGCGGTTCCCGGTTTTCTCTCGCAATGTCGAGAATTACGACTTGTTGATTTATGTGGCAAGCTGGCCCAAAACAAGAATCAAAGCTTGGGATACGATATTATCAGCTCGAGCCATCGAAAACATGAGTTATGTTGTTGGTGTCAATAGGATTGGCGAGGACCACAACGGCTATGCTTATGTGGGGCATTCGCAAGTGGCCGATTTTCTGGGAGAATACATTCTTGAACCACAAGAATTGGAGGGCGTTTTTTTCGCTGAATTAAGCAAAGAAAAAATGATGGAAACTCGACTAAAATTGGACTTTCTGAGCGATCGAGATGATTTTGAAATAAAAGAATAAAACATTTTTTATTTCAGATATTGCATCTGTCCGGAATCAAAAAACGCTAATCAGCGTTTTAAAATCCCGCCTTTTTCTCTTTTTCTGCTTTCTTTTTTGGTTCCGGAGTATAGGGAATACTAACATCAAAAACTTGTTCCACATCCCAGTTTGCCCGTACGTCTATTTCCTTTGAGAAATAAATCACCTCTTCGGAATGCCTTTTTTCTAAATAATTGCCCATATCATAAACTTTGTTTTTGTTTTCGTCATTGATAAGGCGCAATGTAAATAGTGCAGGTTCCAGTAAATTAAAGTCCACCGTGGTGTTGCTTTCGGAATATTCGCTGGCAATCAAGTCTCCTTTTGCGTTGGTCAATTCGACAATGACAGGGAAATTTTTCACGTTTTGCAATATCACTCGCAGGTTCCCGTATTCTGCTGTGTTTTTTGTATTCGTTTTATAGATCAAAGTGTCGTTTGATTTCTCATAAAAATCGGTTAATGCGCCTGGCAGAGCGGTGAACGTATATTTCGCGGCAGGTTCTTTCTTGAAATCAAAAAACAATTTTTGGTTGAAATCATCATATTCAGTAGTAAAAGCTACAAGAACGGAATCGTTTACCGTCAGTTTTATTTTTGAATTATCAAAATTAATTAGGGGAGTCGACGATTCTAAAGCAAATCGATCCCTGAAATTTAAAATGCCGGTTTGCAAGGCAGTTATGTTTAGGCTGTCTTTTTTCTGGTCTTTTACTTTGACGATGAAATTGGCGGCATATTTATCTTTACGTACTTCCAAGGCGAGAGAATCTGCCTTCAAAGGTTTGTACCATATTTGGAGCGAATCTTTTTTGGGAAACTGGGTTACGAGTGTAGCGAGGGTTTCCGCATTGTTTTTCAAGATTATTTTCGGTCTCGAATCGGGCGATTTCATGTTCCCTTCATATCCCATCAGAAGACGATTCCCGGATGCCTGGATAGGCTTGTGCGCTTTAAAAGGCAGTGTTTCCTTGAATAGGTTCAGTTCATATATGGTGTCGGTAGGGACCGTAATAAAGTGTTTTATGAATCCGATTTTGTCCTTGTTTGGGTCAAATTTATTATTGTTATTGTAGTCTTTTAATGCGACCAGAAGGTATTTTCCGGCTTTCAAGTTCTCTAGTTTGAAAGTTTTCAGGCTGTCAAGTGTATTTGTAATATACCTTGGATTTTCTTTATAAACAATGGAATCATTGAAGGAATCATTGGCCTCATAAAGCATGACAGAAACGAAGGAGTCCGCTTCTTTGCTGAATGCATCTTTTATTTTTCCTCCCAAAGACAGCGAATCAATATAGTCACCGGTTGAAAATACATATTTGAACTGATTAAAAGGATTCCCTTCATTGTTATCGGCTATGCTTTGACCAAAGTTGAAGCTGTAGGTGGTGTTGGGTTGCAAAGTGTCTTTTATTTTAATCGTAATAAATTTACTTGCAGATGTCGGCGTTATTATCGGCTCATTCTTCATAGGTGGAGAAATGACCAATTGCTTGTTTAGGTTTTTGAGCTTGATGTTTTCATCGAAGACCAATTTAATTTCATTTCCCTTGAAGTTGGTGTTGAAATTTTTTGGGAAGCTCATTTTTAACACTGGCGCGATAGTGTCTTTTAGCCCCCCTGTAATCGTCCCTCTTTTGGCGCAGCCAATCATAACCAAAAGTGCCAGCAAGAGAATGTATCTTCTATTGTTTTTCAACATATCAAATTAGTATTAGAACTTACAAAATAACAATTATAATTAATGGAATCGAAATTTTTTATGGATTTATTACGGGTATTAAATAAGTCTCGATTTTGTGTCTCCGCTCACTTTTTTAGATTTTAATACGTAAATTTACCGTAACGTAAAAGAGCGGTATTTGACACCAAAATTTAATTAAACATTTTTAATGAAAAAAATAGAACATATAGGGATTGCCGTTAAAGACTTAGGGGTGTCAAATTTAATTTTCGAAAAACTTTTTGGGGCACCAGCCTACAAATGTGAGGATGTTGAAAGCGAAGGGGTGTCGACTTCGTTTTTTAAAAACGGGCCAAATAAAATAGAGCTTTTGGCCGCCACAAACCCTGAGAGTCCCATTGCCAAGTTTATAGACAAAAAAGGGGAGGGGATTCACCATATCGCCTTTGCGGTAGAGGATATTGTGTCGGAGATTGCGCGTTTGCAGAAGGAAGGTTTTGTCGTCCTTAATGAAATTCCCAAAAAAGGAGCGGATAACAAGCTGGTCGCCTTTCTGCACCCCAAAAGTACGAATGGGGTTTTAATAGAATTATGCCAAGAAATAAATTAATTTTAGCTGTCGGCAAAAAATTAGAAATCTAATAATCAGTTGTTTTCGATTTCTGGCATTTTAATATTGCCGTTAACTAAAAATCAAAGGTAAAAATATTTGGAGTAAACGAAAAATAGTAGTAATATTGCAAACTCTTAACCGGTCCTATAGCTCAGCTGGTTAGAGCACCTGACTCATAATCAGGTGGTCCCTGGTTCGAGCCCAGGTTGGACCACAAAAAAACCCCTCATATCTGTTGATATTGAGGGGTTTTGTTTTTGATTGCAATGAAGTTAATATTCGTCCAAAATTCATATCTTTAGTAGAATGTATTTTCTTTGCAAAATATCATGTTTATGTTAATTTTCGCTCTTAACTGAAATAATCTTAATAAAAAGTTAAGATTAATTTTTTTATAACAATTGATTCTCTATTTTTGAAAATTATGAAGACTTTGTCAGACAAATTTTATCTCTCATTTTTTTTCCTGTTCGGGACCTTGTGTTCTATTGCGGGTACTGATCCGCCACCGCCGAGTCCTACGGGTAAAGTCGCAGGGGTGCCGCCGCCGCCTGGTTTGCCGATCGATGAGAATATTTTTGTACTGTTTGGTATTGCAATATTGTTAGGAATTTACATCATATATAAGAATGACATAAAAACAAAATACCCAATCTAGCTAGATTGGGTATTTTTTGTTTTTGTAGGCTATCGCCGCTTTATTTGTTCGCGTATAATTTGGAAACATATTTGCCAATAACGTCAAATTCAAGATTTATTTCTGTCCCCACCTCAAAAGTGCCGAAGTTCGTGTGTTCGTGAGTGTATGGTATAATGGCTACGCTAAATTGATTTTTTTTCGAATCCACTACCGTTAGGCTGACACCGTTTACGGTAATCGAGCCTTTCTCGATAGTTAGGTTGTTTAGTGTTTGGTCATATTCAAAAGTATATAGCCAGCTTCCGCCAGTTTCTTTTGCGACAATACAGGTTCCCGTTTGGTCAACATGTCCTTGTACTATATGTCCGTCCAGTCGGTCTCCCAGTTTCATGGCTCTTTCAAGGTTGACGCTGTCACCAACTTTCCAATTTCCCAGATTTGTTTTTTTGATTGTTTCGTCAATAGCCGTTACCGTATAGGAGGTGTCCTTCAGTGCGACCACGGTCAGGCAAATTCCATTGTGGGCGACACTTTGGTCGATTTGGAGTTCGGCTGTAATTGAAGACACTACTGTGATGTGAAGGTTGCCTTCCTCTTTTTGTATTTCTTGGATGGTACCAAGGGTTTCTATTATTCCTGTAAACATTTCTTGTTTTATTTTACTAAATTTGCACTTCAAAATTAGCAATAAATAACTTGTGGTCATGATGAAAAAAGCAGAAAATATTATCGTCGGAATTTCAATAGGAGATTTAAACGGTATTGGAAGCGAAGTGGTGTTGAAAACTTTCGAGGATTCACGGATGTTGGAGCTTTGTACGCCTGTCATTTTTGCCAATGTGAAAATAATGTCATTTATAAAAAAGAATCTAGAGTCGGCGGTTGCCTTGCATGGAATTGACAAGCTAGACCAAATTCTGCCAGGGAAGATTAATGTTTTGAATCTTTGGAGAGAGGGCGTGGATTTAAACCTGGGCGTCAACGATGATAAAGTTGGTGAGTATGCGGTTAAGTCATTTGTCGCGGCTACAAAGGCACTGAAAGAGGGATTGATAGATTTGCTGGTGACGGCACCAATAAATAAGTACAACATTCAGTCCGATTCTTTTAAGTTTCCGGGTCATACGGATTATTTAAATCAAGAACTGGAAGGCAATGCGTTAATGTTAATGGTTCAGGATAATTTGAGGGTAGGGTTGTTGACGGATCATATTCCTTTGAGTGAAGTGGCTTCACATCTCACGGAGGACCTTATTAAACAGAAAATAGAAACAGTTAGACAATCGCTAATTCAGGATTTTAGTGTCAATAAGCCAAAAATTGCTGTCTTGGGGTTAAACCCGCATTGTGGCGACGGTGGCGTGATAGGTAAGGAAGACGATGCTATACTAAAACCTGTTCTTAAAAAATTATTTGAAAAAGGGACATTGGTTTTTGGCCCTTTTGCAGCTGACGGATTTTTTGGAAGTGGACAATATGAAAATTATGATGCCGTAATTGCTGCTTATCACGATCAAGGATTGATTCCCTTTAAAACATTGTCCTTTGGTAAAGGCGTCAATTTCACGGCGGGTTTAAATAAAATCAGAACTTCTCCTGATCATGGTACCGCATACGATATTGCAGGGAAGGGCATCGCGGATTATAACTCCTTCAAAGAGGCAGTGTACCTTGCCTTGGATGTGTATCGCTCCAGAATTCATTATGCGGAGATCAGTCAAAAACCGCTTAAAATTAAAGAAAAACAGTAGTGTATAAAAAAAGATAAATAAGCTTATTAGTTTTATAATAATTTTATATCTTTGCACTCCCGAAGTTTGGGGCAAAATTGTGTTGAAATGAATAAGACTAAACAATATTTAATTCCTTTTGTAGGGTTAAAGCTAGGAAAACATCATTTTGAATATCAAATAAGTAATGCGTTCTTTGAAATCTTTGATTACGACGAATTTGAAAATTCGGACATCAAAGTAAATGTGGTTTTAGAGAAAAAAAGTACGATGCTGGAGTTGATTTTCAAGCATGAGGGAACAGTGAATGTTCCATGTGATCTTACAAGCGAAGATTTTGACTTGCCGATAGAAGGTGAGATGAAATTGATAGTTCGTTTTGGTGACGAGTATAATAATGACAATGAAGAATTACTGATTCTACCGTTCGGAGAGTTTGAAATAGACATTGCGCAGTATATATATGAAATGATTGTACTTTCAGTACCTCTAAGACGGGTTCATCCAGGAGTAATTGACGGAAGTTTGAAAACTGAAGCGCTTGCAAAGCTGAATGAACTGATATTGAAAGAAGAAGCAGAAGTAGAAGAAAAAACAAAAGAAAAAACAGAAGAAAATATTGACCCACGTTGGGACAAATTAAAGCAACTATTAACGGATAAATAATATAGTAAAATGGCGCATCCTAAGAGAAAAATCTCCAAAACAAGAAGAGATAAGAGAAGAACACATTACAAAGCTACCGTAGCACAAATCGCTACTTGCCCAATTACGGGTGAAGCACATTTATACCACAGAGCCTACTGGCATGAGGGGAAAATGTATTACAGAGGGCAAGTTGTTATAGATAAGTCTGTAACTGTTGCTTAATGCATTTTTTTGTAAATGATATTGGAACTCTCACATCGTGAGAGTTTTTTTGTTGTTTATAATTTTGACTAAATAAGAAGTTGCAAAACAATTGGTTTGGATTTTTTTTTGTAATTTTCACCTCTTTTAAACGTTTTTCCAAATGGTAACATTTGAAAAAAAATATTCGAATACAATGAATACAATTACAGCCGCAATAACCGCTGTTGGAGCATATGTTCCTGACTTTGTTCTTTCAAACAAAGTGCTTGAAACAATGGTTGATACAAATGATGAGTGGATAACTTCGAGAACAGGAATTAAAGAAAGAAGGATTCTGAAGGATGATGATAAAGGGACGTCTTTTTTAGCTATAAAAGCGGCACAAGATTTATTGTCGAAAACAAATATCGATCCCTTAGATATCGATTTGATAATTATGGCAACGGCAACACCAGACATGCCAGTTGCTTCTACAGGAGTGTATGTTGCCACCGAGATAGGTGCGACAAATGCTTTTGCCTATGATTTGCAAGCAGCATGTTCCAGCTTTTTATTCGGAATGTCAACCGCTGCCGCCTACATTGAATCCGGTAGATATAAAAAAGTACTGCTGATCGGAGCAGATAAAATGTCTTCTATTGTAGATTATACAGACCGGTCTACCTGCATAATTTTTGGCGATGGGGCGGGAGCCGTATTGTTTGAACCTAATTATGAAGGACTGGGACTACAAGATGAGTATTTAAGAAGTGATGGTATAGGCCGAGATTTTCTTAAAATCGATGCTGGAGGATCTCTTAATCCAACCTCATTTGAAACAGTAAAAGAAAACAAGCACAATATTGTTCAAGACGGTAAAACTGTATTTAAATATGCAGTGACTAATATGGCCGATTCTAGTGAACTTATTATGAAAAGGAACAGCCTAACGAACGAAGACGTGGATTGGTTAGTTCCGCATCAGGCAAACAAGCGTATCATAGACGCTACGGCCAATAGAATGAATTTAGATGAATCCAAGGTTTTGATGAATATAGAAAAGTATGGAAATACCACTTCTGCAACCTTGCCTTTAGTACTTAGTGACTTTGAACATTTGTTCAAAAAAGGAGATACTATTATTCTCGCTGCATTTGGCGGGGGATTCACTTGGGGTTCCATTTATTTAAAATGGGCATACGACAAAAAATAAATTTAAACTAAACACAGATAATTATGGATTTAAAAGAAATTCAGAACCTAATCAAATTTGTAGCAAACTCGGGAGTTGCAGAAGTTAAATTGGAAATGGATGATGTAAAAATCACCATCAGAACAACTTTAGAAGGAAATTCGACAGAGACCACTTATGTTCAGCAGATGCCTTCTCAAACTCCATTTCAACAAGCTTTAGCTCCTCAGCCAGTCGCACCAGTTGCTTCTGTTCCAGTTGCGGTAGCGGAGGATTCAAAATACATAACTATAAAATCGCCAATTATTGGAACATTTTATAGAAAACCATCTCCCGATAAGCCAATGTTCGTAGAAGTAGGAACTACTATTGCTAAAGGTGATGTTCTTTGCGTTATTGAAGCAATGAAATTATTTAACGAAATAGAGTCTGAAGTTTCCGGTAAAATCGTGAAAATCTTGGTTGACGATATGTCTCCTGTAGAATTTGACCAACCTTTATTCTTAGTTGACCCATCTTAATTAATTATAAATTATGAATTATAAACTATGAATTGGTCTTGTTGTCAATCATAATTTTAAAAAAACTCATAACTCATAACTCATAACTCAAAATAGATGTTTAAAAAAATATTAATTGCAAATAGAGGAGAAATTGCACTTCGTATAATACGAACTTGCAAAGAAATGGGCATTAAAACAGTGGCTGTTTACTCCACTGCTGATGCAGAAAGTTTGCATGTTAGGTTTGCTGATGAAGCTGTTTGCATAGGGCCGCCTCCAAGCAACTTGTCCTATTTGAAAATGTCAAATATTATTGCCGCTGCAGAGATAACAAATGCAGATGCCATACATCCGGGATACGGATTCCTTTCTGAAAATTCGAAGTTTTCGAAAATATGTCAGGAACACGGTATCAAATTTATTGGAGCTTCTCCAGAAATGATTGACCGAATGGGCGATAAGGCATCCGCTAAATCGACTATGATTGAAGCGGGAGTTCCGTGTGTTCCAGGTTCAGTGGGAATATTGGAGTCCTATGAACAAACTCAAGAAATAGCAAAATCTTTCGGTTACCCCGTAATGCTTAAAGCAACTGCTGGTGGTGGTGGAAAAGGTATGCGTGCGGTTTGGAAAGAAGAAGATTTACTTAAAGCTTGGGAAGGCGCTCGTCAAGAATCGGCGGCTGCTTTTGGAAATGACGGTATGTATCTTGAAAAACTGATTGAGGAGCCTCGTCATATTGAAATCCAAATAGTGGGTGATTCTTATGGAAAAGCTTGTCACTTATCTGAAAGAGATTGTTCTGTACAAAGACGTCATCAAAAATTGACTGAAGAAACACCTTCTCCATTCATGACTGACGAATTGCGTATTAAAATGGGTGAAGCTGCGGTAAAAGCGGCTGAGTACATTAAATATGAAGGTGCAGGTACGGTAGAATTTTTGGTCGACAAGCACCGTAATTTCTATTTTATGGAAATGAATACCCGTATTCAAGTGGAGCATCCAATTACGGAACAAGTTATTGACTATGATCTAATTCGTGAGCAAATTATGGTGGCTGCGGGAATACCTATTTCGGGTAAAAACTACTTGCCACAATTGCACGCTATCGAATGTCGTATCAATGCTGAAGATCCTTATAATGACTTTAGACCTTCACCGGGAAAAATTACAACACTACATATGCCGGGTGGACACGGAGTTCGTTTAGATACTCACGTGTATTCAGGTTATACGATTCCGCCAAATTACGATTCGATGATTGCTAAACTGATTACTACTGCACAATCTCGCGAGGAAGCAATCAGTAAAATGAGAAGAGCATTAGATGAGTTTGTTATTGAAGGAATAAAAACAACAATACCTTTTCACAGACAATTAATGGATGATCCAAGATATATAGCCGGAGATTATACTACCGCATTTATGGATACTTTCAAAATGATTGCTCCTGAGTAATAAGAGATATTAATAAAAAAAACCTCACTTTGCAGTGAGGTTTTTTTGTGAAACATAATTAAAAATTCCAGAAAGTAATTTCCGGAATTTTTGTTTTGTGTATGATTACACTCCGATTTTTTTTGAAATTTCAGCAGGGATTCCGGCTTTGTTTACCATGAAAGAAGTCGTTTTGTATTTAACAAAATTCTTACTTACATATAAATATCCTTTGTAATCGTTCGTAATTCCCCAAGAATTTTTAACTATATAATATTCTTTACCCAGTTGATCTTTTGCGATTCCAACAATATGCATCGCATGATCATCGGTGGTTTGATAGTTGTCGAATGCTTTTTGACGAATGTCTTCACTGATTTCCAGTTCCTCTTTAGGACCGTTGAACATGTTTTCTTTTTCCTCTTTGGTCATATCGTCAAACTTTTTTGTTGGGACGTAAGCGACTCCATTTTTCCAGCTAAAGCTTTTTTCGCTCACATCAGTTGCCCAGGCTACCGTATATCCGTTTTTTAGCGCATTGTCAATGATGTTTGTCATGTCGTTCATCTTTACATTATAAACCAAATCAAAAGACCAATTGTCCGGAACCATCATCATTGTTTTTGCATAATAAGGTTCATTCGAATAGGAGGCAAACTCAATATATTCATCAGGATTAATCCCCACTACTTCCTTGGCAAAAGTTTGAGGGGTATAATTTTTTCCTTTATAATCAAAGTTTTTTGGGACTTCACCCAGATAAGAATCGATGACCGCTGCATGGGCTTTTTCCCAATTTGGCGTAAGCTCCCCATTTGGATTTTTCACAACTGCAGCCAGTAATGCTTCAGAAATAGCTGCCATTTCAGCAAATTTATTTTTTGATGTGCCGTAATTCAATCCGCTATATACTTCTTGTGGAACGGCTCCGTATTTTTTGTACATGTTAATTACATCGTGTAATTCTCCACCATCGCCAAGGGAAACCGCCCCGTGCATACGAACATAATTTTTACCTTTTTCCACATAAGCATTACGGGCTGAGAACACCTGAGAGATCTCTACGGGCTGTTTGCCCAATCGTATCATCTCTGATTCTAAATAGGAATTTGTGGAATAGCTCCAGCAAGTTCCTGACGAACCTTGGTTTTTTACCGAAGTGTTGGCAAGATTGATTACGTCCGTAAATTTGAAACTTTCAACGCTGTTTTCACTTGCATTGATTTTTAATGAATTTACCAGGCCATCTTGGGCAGAAACAGAGCTCATCCCTACTACAAGTGCGGAGGCAATAAACAAATTTTTTATTGGAAATCTATACATTTTTTTATTGTTTAGGTTTAGTTATTTGTTGTTGAATAGCCATAAATGTTACGAAAGAAATCAAATTTAACACGCTACAGCGTTTCTTTCAACCATTTGAAAAATTCTTTTTGCCAAACTTGTGCGTTTTGAGGCTTAAGAACCCAATGGTTTTCTTCGGGAAAGTAAATGAATCTGCTTTTTATTCCGAGCAATTGTGCCGCTTGAAACGCTTCTTGTCCTTGCCCAATTGGGACACGGAAATCTTTACCTCCTTGAAAAATTAATATCGGAGTGTTCCATTTATCAACCAAAGTTGCTGGGTTAAATGTAGTGTAGGTTTTTTGGGCAATCGCATTGTCTTTTTCCCAATAAGCGCCTCCAAAATCCCAGTTGGCAAAGAAAAGTTCTTCGGTTGTGCCAAACATGCTTTGGGTGTTGAATACGCCATCATGCGCAATAAAGGTTTTGAATCGGTTGTTAT
>NZ_DATBVQ010000179.1:0-15266 GCF_036515215.1 Flavobacterium sp. | reverse complement strand
GGAAAATGAAAAGGCAAGCTGGACTATTTGTACCGAATGTCAAGGACGCGGCAAAAAAAGTCGAGGGCTCAAAAAAAAATCGCGACTGCGTTACGAGACGGAATTAGATCAATTTGAAAAATCGAAAGGCAAAGGCACAGCTCCAGTTCCTCCCAAAGGGCACCTTCACAGCTGCACAAACTGCAATGGCTCAGGCTTAGTTCCTTCCGCCAGTCCGCCTGTGGCCGATAAAGAAAACTATCCACACGTTGCCATCATCGGCGGTGGTATTGGAGGAGTGGCTCTAGCTGTGGCTTGTTTGCACCGCGGAGTCCCTTTTACCCTTTATGAGCGCGATAACAACTTTGATTCTCGATCGCAGGGCTATGGACTGACATTACAGCAAGCCAGTAAAGCAATCGAGGGATTAGGTCTTTTCTCGTTAGAAAAAGGCGTGGTTTCAACAAGCCATCTGGTTCATACTACAGAAGGAAAAGTGATCGGTGAATGGGGCATCAGAAACAGGATGCAGCCAGATGCAAAAAACGCTTCCAAACGCACAAATGTGCATATCGCTCGCCAATCCTTGCGCTTGGCGCTGCTGGAACAACTCGGTGGACATGATGCGGTACGGTGGGGACACCAGTTAGTTGGTTTTAGCGAAACCGAGGCTGAAGGAGTTGATCTGAGCTTTGAAGTGGACGGCGAGATTCGGCCCGCCAAGGCGGATCTCATGGTTGGAGCCGACGGTATTCGCAGTGCAGTCCGTAGGTTGCTGATTGGCGACGATAGTTCCCCTTTACGTTACCTTGGGTGTATTGTGATATTGGGAATTTGTCCTTTGGAGGCTATCGAAGATCTGAATAGTTCTTTGCTGGACTCGGCGACTGTATTCCAAACCGCCAATGGAAACGAACGGATTTACATCATGCCTTATGCTTCAGATTCGGTGATGTGGCAACTTAGTTTTCCAATGCCAGAAAAAGAGGCCAAGGCATTAAGTGCGCAAGGAACTAAAGTACTCAAGGAGGAAGCCTGTCGCAGAACGCAGTGGCATGACCCCATTCCTTCCATTTTAGCGGCGACCCAGGAAGCCCAAATTTCAGGCTATCCCGTGTATGATCGGGAATTACTCGAGTCAGAATTTTTGGCGAAAGCAGGGCAAGTTACTCTGATCGGTGATGCGGCTCACCCCATGAGTCCATTCAAAGGACAGGGTGCAAATCAAGCGCTATTGGATGCGCTAGCATTGGCACGGGGAATCTCAAGAGGATGCAGACCGTTGTCTCAATGGCGGGAAGTTGGAATCAGAAAAAGTGTGTTAACCGAGTTTGAATCAGAAATGTTAAAACGGAGTGCTTCAAAAGTGAAAGATTCGGCCGCTGCCGCAGAGTTCCTACATTCCGAAATTGTGCTCCATGAGGGTGATGAACCTAGAGGACGCTGTCTGAACAAAAAAGGCAAATAGCAAGGAAGTGTCCCCACCATATGGCTGGGCATATACCATGCCCTGAATAGAACCCACCAAAAGAAAAGTTTGCGCTCGAAGAGTATCTTGTGGGTGGTTCCACGTCAGGATTTTCCAAAAAACATAAAGCTGAACTGGACTATTAAAACTCTAGAACGAAAACTTTGTCAGTTATGGCAAAAGACCGGGCGTTAAAAATTATATTCCTAAATTATTTTCAAGCGATTAAATTGTAAGGGAATAACTTCAAATTTTTTATCAAAATACATCGCTGTCCCCATCATCAAATGGGCAAGCTCTTATGCATCCCCCATTTGTTTATGGAGCGAAATTTGCGCTTTTATAGCCCTGATTGACAACTTCGCACACCACATAAAATGGATTCGATTTATTCGGATCCATTTTTTTGTTTCTAAAGAATTTGTTTCACTACTTTTACGGCGTATAATCCGACACCTATAGTTGTGCCAAAAATAGCAATCCCATGTCAGCAGTAAAAAAAGACTACAAAAGAGTTACTACAAAGTCATTAATTGAAATGAAAAACAATGGAGAAAAAATCTCCATGCTTACAGCTTATGATTTTACCATGGCGAAAATTGTCGATACAGCCGGTATTGACGTTATCCTTGTAGGAGACTCAGCTTCAAACGTGATGGCGGGACATGAGACTACTTTGCCCATTACTTTAGACCAAATGATCTATCATGCCTCCTCTGTTGTTCGCGCGATAGAAAGAGCATTGGTTGTGGTGGATTTACCTTTTGGAAGTTATCAGTCGGACCCTAAAGAAGCATTGCGTTCAGCCATCAGAATTATGAAGGAAAGTGGCGGACATGCTGTAAAACTTGAAGGCGGAAAAGAAATCAAGGAATCAATAAAAAAAATATTAAATGCCGGAATTCCCGTAATGGGGCATTTGGGTCTTACCCCGCAATCCATCTATAAATTCGGAACCTATACCGTACGTGCCAAAGAAGACGAAGAGGCAGATAAATTGATGGAAGATGCAAAATTGTTGGAAAAACTGGGTTGTTTCGCGTTGGTTTTGGAAAAAATACCTGCGCATTTGGCTGAAAAAGTGGCCAAAAGTATTTCGATCCCAGTGATCGGGATTGGTGCCGGTGGCGGGGTTGACGGTCAGGTTCTTGTGATCCACGACATGTTGGGAATGAACAATGAATTTAGCCCAAGATTTTTACGCAGATATATGAACCTATATGAAGGAATGACATCGGCTATAAGCCAGTATGTTGCCGATGTGAAATCGAGCGATTTCCCTAATGAGAAAGAGCAGTATTAATCGGTCATTAAGGTTAAATTAGCAAACAAGCTTGTATATTTACCTCAAATTAAATACGTTATACCAGAAATACCTTGTACTATTATTGTCATTCTCTATTACAATGAAGAAAAAGGTATTTCATTTACAGAATATTGCACTTTTCTTGATAATTCCGTGAAGCGACGATCTGCTTCGTTAATGATGGTTCAACAGATAATACCCTTGCCGTTCTTAATTCAATAAGAGAAACGCATCCCGGCCAAGTTCATATTTTGTCCCTGACATGGAACCGTTGGTTTTAACGAAAGCAATTATAAAACCTCTATTTTTGTATCAAAATAAAAGAGCAGCATCAAGTAATGAAAGAGATATCTAATAAGACCAACCTTCAAGTATTGCACGAGGACAACCATATCATTGTTGTGAACAAACGCGTGGGTGATATTGTGCAAGGAGACAAGACTGGAGACAAGCCTTTGTCAGAGGTCGTAAAAGAATACATCAAAGACAAGTACAACAAACCGGGAGAAGTTTTCCTTGGCGTTGTTCACCGTTTGGACAGGCCCACTACCGGAATTGTAGTTTTTGCCAGAACCAGCAAGGCACTGACGCGACTAAATGAATTGTTTAAGAACAGGGAAACCCAAAAAACATATTGGGCCATAGTAAAAAACAAACCCGCAAAATCTGAGGATAAATTGGTCCATTTCATCAAAAGAAATGAAAAAAACAATACCTCAAAAGCACATATCAAAGAAGTTCCGGACAGTAAATTGGCGAGTTTGGACTACACCATTTTCAAGGAATTGAACAACTATTTTGCTCTGGAAATCAATTTGCATACGGGAAGACACCACCAAATTCGGGCACAACTTTCCGCCATTGGTTCACCCATAAAGGGCGATTTGAAGTATGGTTTCGACAGAAGCAACCCCGATGGGGGGATTCACTTGCATGCCAGAAAATTAGTGTTCGTTCATCCTGTCTCCAAAGAAACAATATCCGTGACTGCGCCGGTACCGAATGAAGTTATTTGGAATGCATTGTGATTTTATTTAAAGAAAAAATCATAATTAAAATTTAAAAATTAACTTGCATAAGAATTAATGAGCTAATTTTAAAATGAATTATAAAACAAATATTGATTACCGGAAAGAAACATTAACAAAACTTCTAAACAACGTTATTATTCACGAAAGTGAGATCGTTCAGGCATTATACGATGATTTCAAAAAGCCTGCTTTTGAAGCGGTTCTCACAGAAACCAGTTATGTCATTTCGGAACTGAAAGATACCATCAAGAATATAGAGAGATGGGCAAAACCAAAAAAGGTTTTCCCATCGATTCTTAATTTCCCTTCAACTGACTACCTCTACAAGGAACCTTACGGCAAGGTATTAATAATTGCCCCCTGGAACTACCCCTATCAATTGGCTCTTTGCCCATTGGTTTCGGCGGTGGCAGCTGGAAATCAAGTAGTTCTCAAACCCTCTGAATTAACACCAAAAACCTCTGCAATAATTGCGAAAATTATAGCGAGCACCTTCAACGTCAATCACGTGGAGGTCATCGAAGGTGGCGCGGAAACGTCGCAAAATTTACTTTCACAACGCTGGGACTATATTTTCTTTACCGGAAGTGTGGCTGTTGGAAAGATCGTTGCGAAAGCGGCAGCTATAAACCTGACTCCGATAACACTTGAACTTGGTGGAAAAAACCCATGCATTGTCGACGAAACCGCCAATTTAAAACTGGCGGCCAAACGAATTGTCTGGGGAAAATTTATGAATGCGGGACAAACCTGCATCGCGCCTGATTATATCTTGATACAAAAAGATGTGAAGAACAAGTTTGTTACCCATTTGAAGGACGAGATAACAGCGGCTTATGGCCCAAAACCGGAAGAATCCACCGATTTTGCAAGAATTGTAAACAGTAGAAACTGGAGTCGATTAGTGAGCATGATAGAACCTGAAAAAGTGATTTTTGGCGGTCAAACGGATAGCGAAAATTGCTATATTTCACCAACCTTGATTGACGAGTCTAACCTTGACAGTCTTATCATGAAGGGCGAAATATTTGGACCCTTACTGCCGATACTTACTTATGATAGCGAAGCCGATCTACACGTAATCATTTCCAAATATGAAAAACCACTATCCTTATACGTTTTCACCAAAAACAATTCATTCGCAAAAAAAATAATTGAGACCTATTCTTTTGGCGGAGGATGCATCAATGACACGCTAGTCCATTTCTCCAATAAAAGGTTGCCTTTTGGCGGCGTAGGCCATAGCGGAATTGGGGCTTATCATGGACGTTTGAGTTTTGACGTTTTTTCGCATAGCAAAGGAATCGTCAAAAAAGCAAATTGGCTTGATCTGACAATGAGATATGCTCCCTATAAAGATAAACTGACAACTATAAAAAAATTACTGAAATGGATGTAACTCCTGAAAAATCGGTGAGCGAAGCCATACATTACAGGCGCTCCGTACGTGTTTTTAAGAACCAACCGCTTGACGATTCAAAGGTTAAGGAATGCATCCATTTGGCTTCCCTTGCCCCTACCAGCAGCAACATGCAACTATGGGAATTTTACCATGTCACTTCAACTGGAGTGCTAGCTCAACTCAGTGAATCTTGCTTTAATCAAAGCGCCGCAAAAACGGCCCAGCAAATGGTGGTCGTAGTGGCCAGAAAAGATTTGTGGAAAAAAAGGGTGCAGTCAAACATCGATTTTTTAAAGTCCCAATATGGAGATAAGCCAGATGCTGAATATACCAAACGTGAAAAATTCGCACTGAATTATTATCAAAAAATAGTCCCCACTCTATACTTTGATTTTGCAGGGATACTTGGGGCGCTAAAATATGTGTCTTTCCAAGCTATTGGAATATTCAGGCCCATTTATAGGGAGGCGAGACGAAGTGACATGCGCATCGTGGCCCAAAAAAGTGCCGCACTCGCTGCCGAAAATTTCATGATCAGCATGGCAGCCATAAATTATGACACCTGCCCGATGGAAGGTTTTGACTCTTTGCGTGTAAAAAAGATATTAAAGCTCCCCACTTCATCCGAAATCAACATGATTATAGCTTGCGGAGTTCGAGATGAAGGAGGAATTTACGGCGCTCGTTTTAGGGTGCCATTTGAAAAAGTTTATTTTAAACTTTAAACCGTGACCAAATAATTAATTATAACCAACAAAAAATGAATTCACAAAAAAACAGAATTGAAGAAATAAAAGCCCATGGATACCAGTTGGATTTCGCCAATGTTTTCAATCTTGCATTCGAAAATTACAAAAAAATAGCCCTTTACGCAGGTTCCATGATTTTGGTTTTCTCCGTTATCATTTTTGCGATTATTGCCTCAGCTATAATTTTCTTTTTTGGAATCGCCACATTGACGACCATGTTGAATCCTGAAAATTTAAAAACGGAAACGGTGTCTGAGAATTTCATGTTAATTTACATGGCAGGCGCAATTTTATTCTCCTGTCTAATAAGTCCATTCCCTGCCGGTTTGATTAAAATGGCTTATTGTGCGGAAAGAGATGAGGAGTTCCACATTTCTAACATTTTTGAATACTATAAAGCTCCCTATTTTAAAGAACTGTTTATTGCTACACTTCTAATTTCAGGGTTTAGTTCGGGAATCGCTGCCGCATTAGATTATTCTGGAATCCAACTGGTTGGTTCCTTAATTACCCTATCAATATCATTTTTTACCATATTGACCATCCCTCTTATTATTTTTGGCAATCTAAAAGCTGTCGACGCTATCACTTCCAGTTTTGCTATTGTTTTAAAACAGCCCTTGGTTCTCCTTGGTCTTATGATTGTTACAACTATAGCTTCTTTGGTAGGTTTCATAGGTTGTTGCATAGGAATATTTTTCACGCTTCCGTTCTTTTATTCGATGTATTATGCGATATACAGCGAGATTGTAGGTTTTGACGATGCCGATTTTAACACCTAATATATATTTAAAAAAAATAAGTGATTTAATATAAACTGGAGTCGGATTTTACTGTCTGATTCCAGTTTTATTGTAAAATAAACGTTAAATTGTCCCAAAATTAAAATGAAAAAGACAAAAATAAATGCCAATATTCCACCAATTTTTTCTTTCGATTATCGCTGATAAAATTAGCTGCAGCTTTACTAATTTATTAGCGATTAAATCCAGCTATCATCAGTTATATACGGTTCAAAATATAATTAATTATAAGCTCGTGTGGATTATGACCCCCTTGCTTTTTATTTTATTGGTATGGCTGTTTTTAAGCCTTTCAAAAATAAAGAACAAATTAGACAATCAGGTTTTAGGATCAAAAAACAACGAGTATTTTAGGAATAAAGAATACCAAACTTATCTGCTTTTCTTTGGGATCCTAACCCCAATAACAGAGCTTTCGTATGAAATATTCAATGTAAGACCTAAAAGTCTTTTGGCCAATAATGTATCAATAGGTTTGTTTTTATTGACAATTTATTTTCTCAGTACAAAATCCTCATGGTTTTTTAAAAATATCAGACATCTATTTATAGTCACATACTTAGTATATTTTGTTAATGTTTGTTACAATTTGGTCAATTTATCGGGCGATATTATTCCTACTGTTGCGGTAACCGTGATTTTCTTCTTTTCATATACCGTCATGAAACCGATAAAACTGTATTGGCTATTTATGGCTTTTACATTTGGCCTAATTGTTTTTGCTTTCGCATTGGACCTTGTACCCATAAAAACACTTGTAATTCTATCCAATTATTTCGTTCTCATTTTTATAATTAATTACATCCGCCATATTACTGCGTTGAACATTGAAAATAAGTTCCGTTTTACTAATGAGATTGTCAACAGCGGAAATTCACTAGTTATGGCCACAAACAGAAAAGGTGAAGTACAGTTTTGTGGCGAAACCATAACATCCATTTTAGGTTATACCGTGGATGAAGTAATGGGGATGGGATTCTGGAATTTAACGGAAGACCCCGAATTCATTGGAGAAGAATTTCATAATAATCCCATTACCGAAAGGACATTTACCCGTAAATTGAAATGTAAAAATGGTGAATACAAAGATATAAAATGGAATGACAAAAGATTTTCGGATGATTTAATTATTGGTATTGGTCAAGATGTCACTAATGAAATTAAAACCCAAAAATCCTACGAAAACCTTGTTGAATCCGCGACCGACATTATTTTTGAATTGGACAAATATGGTCAATATCTATTTATAAACAAAAACTCTGAAAAGTTGATCGGTTACAATATGCAAGAGTTACTTAACATCAATTTTAACGACATAATCAGATTGGATTATGCGGAAAATGTGCAGAATTTTTATTTAAAATCCACTTGGGAGATGAATAGTTTTCCGCTGCTGGAATTTCCAATTATCAAAAAAAATGGTGAGGAGATATGGATCTCACAAAAAGTATCCATTAATAGGGATGAGCAAGGAAAAATTAAGGGATATTCCATTATTGCGCGAGACATTACTTTTGTTAAAAATATCGAAAGCGAAAGAACCGAGAGACAAGGAAAAATAGTCAAATATAACGAAGCCTTAAGAGCCTTGACTATAAAAAGCTATTCGAATAATGAAGATTTTGAAAGCATCTTAAAAAACATACTCGAAATCACGACCAAAACGGTAGATGTCACCAGGACTAGCTATTGGGAGTGTTTTCCTGAGGAAATTAGGTGTGTTAATTTGTATGAAGTCAACACGGGACAATTTCAGAAGGGATTTGTATTGACCAAGGAGCAATACCCAGTCTATTTTTCAAATATCCAAGAAAAAACCCAAATCGTGGCTTCGGACATCTATACCGCTGAAGCCACCAAAGAACTTTGCAACGTTTATGGCCCCGCGAACAAAATACGATCCCTTTTGGATACGCCAGTATTTATAAATGGTAAACTCAAGGGGATCATTTGCATTGAAGCTGCAGACAAGATCAAAATGTGGAATCATGAGGACATCAATTTTGCCCGATCCGTCTCCGATTTAATTGCTATGGCTATCGAATTTAAAATGAGATTGCAAACTGAAAAAACGCTAGCTTACAAAAGTGAATTGCTGTCTGCAATGGCTCTGTGCACCGAGAAATTCTTGAACAGCAAGGATATCGATGCCATTTTCACTGAAGTACTTGTGATTATGGGAAATGCGACAAAATCAAATCGGGCCTACTATTACGAAAATGATCCAAGTAGCAAATCGATAAGCCAAAAATACCGCTGGATCTTTAATAACACTAATTTAACGGACAATAATCCTAAACTTCAAAACTTACCTTACGCATATTTTGAGGAACTTATAACACCTCTTTTAGATAACAAGATCTATCAAGCCACCGTTTCCAAAATTGAGAATGCCTCCTTAAGAAACAAACTGCTGGCTGTAGACGTGGTTTCACTGATCCTTTTCCCTGTTTTTATAAAGGGCAAATTTCACGGTTTTCTTGGATTCGACAATACGGACAAAGAAAGAATTTGGTCAGATGACGAAGTGAAAATTCTGCAAACTTTAGCGCGCAATATTGGCTCATCGATTGACAGTATTTCTAATGAGACAGCCATCTTTGAAAGCGAGGAAAAATTCAGATTATTGGCCAATAATATTCCCGGGACAGTCTATTTATCGGAGAATGACAAGGACCATACTAAATTGTACCTTAATGACGAAATCGAAAAATTGACCGGATATGAAAAAGCTGAATTTTTAGAAAAACGAATCGTTTATACCGATTTAATACATCCTGAAGACGCCACAAAAACAATTCTGGAATCTACAGAAAGTCTGTCCAAATTTGAGCCTTTTCATTTAACCTACAGGATCATAAATAAAAATGGAGACATAGTATGGGTGGAAGAGTTTGGTGATGCGGTTATAAAAAACGGTAAAATCATCTATATTGAAGGTATAATGCTTGATATTACCAAAAGGAAAGAGGCCGAAGAGGCAATAAAGGGGCGTGAATATGCTGAGGCTGCCAACAAAGCGAAGTCGGAGTTTTTAGCTAATATGAGTCATGAAATCAGGACACCGCTTAACGGCATTATTGGTTTTACTGATCTATTGATGAAAACCGAACTAGGGGAAATTCAACAAAAACATATGATTACCGTAAATCAATCTGCGAATTCATTGTTAGGAATTGTAAATGACATTCTTGATTTTTCGAAAATTGAAGCCGGAAAACTTGATTTGCATATTGAAAAACATCACGTTAAGGAATTGATGGATCAAATCATGGATTTAATTTTCTATGAATCCAATCAAAAAAAATTACGTCTGGAGCTAAACATTGCCACAAATATACCTGCCTATTTTTGGGTAGATATTATTCGTCTTAAACAAATTTTAATAAATCTGTTGGCAAATGCAGTAAAATTTACCGACAATGGATTTGTAAAATTAGACGTTTCTCTTGTTGCAGAAAATAATAAGTCCACAGACACAATTCGTTTTGCAGTCATTGATTCGGGTATCGGAATAATGGAAAAAAATAAGGAGAAAATTTTTAAAGCTTTCTCTCAAGAAGATGGTTCCACAACCAAAAAATTCGGTGGAACAGGGCTTGGTCTGACGATTTCCAATAAATTATTGGCATTAATGGGTAGTCATTTAAATCTTAGCAGCGAACTGGGCGTTGGAAGTTCCTTTTATTTTGACTTGGACTTAAAAACCAGCAATGACTCAACAAAACCGCTAAAAGTGGTAAGCAACCCGGATTATGCCAGCAATGATATTATTCTGAAAACAAATTCCAAATTTAAAAATTTAAAGATAATGCTGGTCGAGGATAATAAAATCAATATGTTATTACTAAAAACCATCATCAAAAACATTATTCCGGAGGCACACATATTTGAAATCCCGAATGGTCTTGAAGCAACCTTAGAATTTGAAACTTTGAATCCTCACATAATTTTCATGGACATTCAAATGCCTTTGATGAACGGATATCAGGCTACGAAAGTGATTCGAAATCTCAAATTAGGCAAAAACATTCCTATAATAGCGGTAACCGCAGGAGCCGAAAAAGAAGAAAAAGAAAAATGTATTAGAACTGGAATGAACGATTATATCTCAAAACCCATCGCAAAAGGAATTATCGAAGAAGCACTTATCAAATGGGTTATCTAATTTGTTAAATTAAGATGCTTACATAAAATATTTAATTAAATTTGGAGAACGATCTAAGGTAAATACCAATAAAAAAATAGATGTTATGAAATGGTTAGGAAGAAGACAAAGTGATAATGTCGAGGATAGAAGAGGAATGTCGGGTGGAGGAAAATCGATTGTCGGAGGAGGAATAATAGGGATAATAATCCTATTGATAAATGTATTTGGCGGTGAGAATGCCCAAATGCTTACGCCAGTTTTAGAACAAATGAATCAAGGGCAAAGTGCGCCTACAGAACAGAGAGACCTTACGGCTAAAGAGCTCGAAGAGCAAGCCTTCGTCAAAACGATTCTTGCGGATAATGAAGATGTGTGGACTAAAATTTTCAATGAAAACAATTTGTCCTACAAAAAACCAAATATTGTACTGTTTATTGGTGGCGTAGAAACTAAATGTGGTAATGCAACGTCCGATTCAGGTCCCTTTTATTGTCCCGAAGATCAAAAAGTATATATGGATTTGGCTTTCTTTGAAGAACTGAAAACAAGGTTTGGTGCTCAAGGAGGTGATTTTGCCACTGCCTATGTAATCGCTCATGAAATTGGGCACCATGTGCAAACCTTATTGGGAACTTCCGGCAAAATGAGACAAATGCAACAAGGCAGAAGTAAAGCCGAAGCCAATAAATTATCAGTCGCGTTGGAATTGCAGGCTGACTTTTATGCCGGTGTTTGGACTCACCACAACCAGCAAATGAATAATATCCTTGAGGATGGCGATATTGATGAAGCTTTGAGTGCAGCACATGCTGTAGGTGATGATGCAATTCAATCAAAAATGCAGGGGCGTATCGTTCCTGAATCATTTACACACGGAACATCGGAACAACGCAAATATTGGTTTATGAAGGGATATAAAACCGGTGACATCAAACAAGGGAACACTTTTGATGAAATAAGATAACAAGCGACAAGTTCTTCCGATTTTGAACCAACGCGAAACCGTGGCTTTAGACCGCCATTAGAGCTCTTTTCCGTGTGCCCGATAAATGACATTCTCTTTGTTTCGTTGCGGATTAAATCGAAATCTTGTATTTATATTTAAACAAAGTTTAGGTATCAAAACCAGATAGGAAAAATTAGCAGTACCTTCGCGCCAAAATAAAGAAGTAACCAGCAAACAAATGGAACACTTCAAAATCGTAATTTATGTCATTCAACTCATTAGGCTTATCTGATGCTTTATTAAAAGCCGTCAGCAAAAAAGGATATACTACACCTTCTCCAATTCAACAAAAAGCAATTCCACCTATCTTAGAAGGTAAAGATATACTGGCATCCGCGCAAACGGGAACTGGAAAAACAGCTGGTTTCACGCTACCGATACTACAGATACTATCGGAAGGGAAACACTTAAGCCACAGACCTATTCGCGCCTTAATATTAACTCCAACAAGGGAATTGGCGGCTCAAATACTCGCTAATATAAAAGAATACGGTGAATTTTTGGATTTACGCAGCACGGTAATTTTTGGAGGCGTAAACCAAAAACCTCAAGTTGCCCAATTGCGTCAAGGTATCGATATTTTGGTAGCAACTCCAGGGCGATTGATCGATTTGCAAAATCAAGGTTTAATCTCACTTTCAAAAGTGGAAATTTTGGTTTTGGATGAAGCGGATCGCATGCTCGACATGGGTTTTTTACGAGATATTGAGCGCATTTTGAAAGTATTGCCTTCAAAAAGGCAAAACTTGATGTTTTCGGCAACCTTTTCAAAAGACATTAAGAAATTGGCAATGGGTATTCTGCACAAACCAGTCCAGGTTGAAGCAACACCGGAAAACACAACGGTGGATGCTATTATTCAAAAAGTATATCCTTGTGCAAAAGAGAAAAAAACAGAATTGATCGTTAAACTTATTACCGAAGGAAACTGGCAACAAATATTGGTGTTTACACGTACCAAACAAGGTGCCAATAAACTTACAGAAAGCATGATTAGCGCCGGAATTAAAGCAGCGGCTATTCACGGTAATAAAGGGCAAGGTGCAAGAACTAAGGCCTTGGCCGGTTTTAAAAACGGAAGCCTAACCGCTTTAGTGGCTACAGATATTGCGGCACGTGGTTTGGATATCCCATTGTTACCGCATGTTGTCAACTTTGAATTGCCTAATATTCCCGAAGATTACGTACACCGTATAGGTAGAACAGGACGTGCTGGAGCGAGTGGAGAAGCCATTTCTTTGTTTAGTCCTGACGAAACCGTTTTTTTACGTGACATAGAAAAATTGGTTGGCTTGAAATTGCCTATCGAAAATATTGCAGGTTTTGAACCGGATCCTAAAGCGTCAACCCAACCTATCAAACAAGGGCAAGGCAGACAACAGCGCAATTCGACTCCAAGGAAACCAAAAACGGAAACGACAGCCAGAAGCAGCAATAACAGTTTTGGCCCTAGACGTCCTAGTCAAAATAGTGACAGACGTTAGAAATAAATTCTAGCAGAAATTATAAATACAAAAATCCTTTACCTTCCGTAAAGGATTTTTGTATTTTATACGTATTCCCATCTGAGAAAGCAACTTCAGCCCAACCAACCGTCGCGATCCAAGCTTCTATACTGGATGGCTTCTGCGATATGAGAGGAAACAACAGTTGGTGCGGCTTCCAGATCGGCGATAGTTCTGGCTACTTTCAAAATCCGGTCATAAGCTCGGGCGGAAAGGTTCAATCGTTCCATCGCTGTTTTCAACAATTGTTTAGAAACCTCGTCAAGAGCGCAATATTCCCTGATGTGCTTGGTGTTCATTTGCGCATTGTAGTGTATGTTTTCCATCTGCTCAAAACGTGTCGACTGTACTTCGCGTGCCGCAGTAACCCTTTTTCTTATGTCAACGCTGCATTCGGCTTTTCTGTCATCGGATAGTTTTTCGAAGGGAACCGGTGTAACCTCAATATGAATATCAATTCGATCCAACAAGGGGCCCGAAATTTTGCTCAAATAGCGTTGCATCTCATGCGGGGACGAAGTCTGCGGGGAATCCGGATCGTTAAAAAAACCGCTTGGACTGGGATTCATACTTGCGACAAGCATAAAAGACGACGGGTAGGTCACGGTAAACTTTGCCCTCGAAATGGTCACTTCCCTATCCTCCAACGGTTGACGCATGACTTCCAGAACATCACGCTTGAATTCCGGCAATTCGTCCAGAAACAAAACGCCATTATGTGCCATTGATATCTCCCCCGGCTGCGGGTAACTTCCACCACCAACAAGAGCGACATTCGAAATGGTATGATGTGGACTCCTAAAAGGGCGCTGATTCATCAATCCAACTTCTTTCAGCTTTCCGGCCACGCTATGGATTTTAGTGGTTTCCAATGCTTCCCTCAAAGTCATAGGGGGCAAAATGCTAGGCAATCGTTTGGCAAGCATCGTTTTTCCCGCTCCTGGAGGCCCGATGAGAATGATATTGTGTCCTCCGGCGGCGGCTATTTCCATGCATCTTTTTATTGACTCCTGGCCTTTCACATCAGAAAAATCGAACTCGGGAAAATCCAGATCTTTATAAAATTCGGCTCTGGTATCAATAGTTGTTGGCTCCAAATTTCCTTTTCCTTCCAGAAAATCAATCACGTCCTGTAGATTTTCAACACCATAGACATCCAATCCTGCCACTATTGCAGCTTCTTTCACATTTTGTTTTGGAAGAAAAAAACCTTTAAACCCTTCCTCTTTGGCCTTAATTGCAATGGGCAAGGCTCCACGTATGGGTTGCAAACTACCGTCCAGAGAAAGTTCTCCCATGATCATGTATTTTTCAAGGTCTTTGGCTTCTATTTGCTGTGAGGCCACCAGAATTCCAATTGTTAAAGTCAGGTCGTAGGCCGAGCCTTCTTTACGCAAATCGGCGGGTGCCATATTGATGGTTATCTTTTTACCGGGCATACTGTATCCATTATTCTTTAATGCTGCGGCAATCCTATAGCTGCTTTCTTTGATGGCATTATCGGGCAAACCCACTAAGTGGTAGCCAATTCCTTTATCGATGTTGACTTCAACGGTAATCGTTGTGGCTTCCACACCAAAGACGGCACTTCCAAAAACTTTAACTAACATCAGCGGTTATTTTTATTAAAAATAGGCAATTTTAACATACCAAACTATACAATAATTCAACCTAAAAAAAGAATGATACACAGTAACCAAAACAAGAGACTGATGGTTAAACAAGCTTTTTTTGACCAAGTCCCAATTACATGCGGCGGCCGTTTGGTTCGGTTTTACGATATAATTTCCTATATTTGCCGATATTTATTGGTTTTTGGGGTTTAAAAACGTTTTATTGTCAACAATTCACTTAACCCTTTCTACGA